>VAZF01000350.1 GCA_005888425.1 Alphaproteobacteria bacterium | reverse complement strand
TCTCGTATGGATCGGCAATTGGGGCGACGAGGAGCGCACCGCCGAACTTGGCGAATTTCTGATCGGGCCGGTCAAATCGATGGCGCTTGCGGCGCGTGTGCACGGCGTCCGCTACCCAGCGGCCGGTCGCGCGGCGCTGGCCGATGCCGGTATCGAATTCGCCGGCTATCTGCCGAACTTCCGTGTGCCGGAGGCTTTTGCGGCGGCCCACATGACCGTGCACATCCCGCGCCGCCCCTATGCCGAGGCGCTGCCGGGAATTCCGACGATCCGTGTGTTTGAGGCGCTGGCCTGCGGGATCCCGCTGGTCTCGGCGCCGTGGCAGGACCAGGACGACCTGTTCACGCCGGGAGAGGACTACCTCGTTGCATCCGACGGCGAAGCCATGCGGCATCACCTTGCCGCGTTGCGCGCCGATCCGGACTTTGCGGCGGCGCTCGGGGCTCAGGGACGCGCGACCGTGATGGCACGCCACAGCTGCGCTCATCGCCTCGACGAGCTCATCGCGATCTGCCGCCGGCTCGGGCGCGAATTGGCGCCTCCGGAGATGGCGGCCGCGCAATGAGCCGCGACATCGCCTTTTTCGGCTCTAGCCTGGTCTCGGCCTATTGGAACGGCGCCGCCACCTATTACCGCGGCGTGTTGCAGGCGCTCGCCGCCAACGGGCATCGCATCACCTTTTACGAGCCCGACGCGTTCGACCGGCAGAAGCACCGCGACATCGCGGACCCGGATTGGGCACGGATCGTTATCTATCCAGCGACGGAAGACGGTGTCGACAGGGCTCTCGAACAGGCGCGCGACGCCGATCTCCTGGTTAAGGCGAGTGGTGTCGGCGTCTTCGACCGGCTGCTCGAAGAGCGCGTTCCGGGCTTGCGGCGTGACGGTGCCCTCGCCCTCTTTTGGGACGTCGATGCACCGGCGACGCTCGAACGGATCGGCTCGGATCCCGCCGATCCGTTTCATGCGCTGATCCCGCAATACGACATCGTCTTCACCTATGGCGGCGGGCCGCCGGTCGTCGCCGCTTATGAAGCCTTCGGCGCACGGGTGTGCGTGCCGATCTACAATGGGCTCGACCCTTCGACGCACCATCCGGCGCCGCCCGAGCCGCGATTTGGCTGTGATCTCGGTCTCGTCGCGAACCGGCTGCCCGACCGCGAGCGGCGCATCGAAGAGTTCTTTCTGGCGGCAGCCGCCGAACTGCACGACCGCCGTTTTCTGCTCGCCGGCGCCGGCTGGGGCGACAAGCCGATGCCGCGGAATGTCGGCTATATCGGTCACCTCTACACGGCCGATCACAACGCCTTCAACGCGTCATGCCTCGCCGTCTTGAATGTCAGCCGGGACAGCATGGCCTCAAACGGCTACAGCCCGGCGACGCGTGTTTTCGAGGCCGCCGGCGCCGGCGCCTGCCTGATCACCGATGCGTGGGAAGGGATCGACCGGTTCTTCGCGCCCGGAAGCGAGATCCTCGTCGCCGAGAACGGCCCCGCCGTTGCCGATCATCTCGCGCGGCTCAGCCCGGCCGAGGCGCGGCGGATCGGCGACGCGGCGCGCCGCCGCGCGCTCGCCGAGCACACCTATACGCAGCGCGTTCGCCTCGTCGAGGATGTGCTCGCCGGGAGACTGCCGTGAGCGCGACCGTATTGCCGGCGGCGCCGCGGCCGCTGCGTATCGTCATTCTCGGGCTATCGATCACCTCGTCCTGGGGTAACGGCCACGCGACGACCTATCGCAGCTTGATGCGTGCTTTGTGCGACCGTGGCCACGAGGTGCTGTTTCTCGAATGCGACAAGCCGTGGTACCGCGCGAACCGAGATCTGCGGCGGCCGCCCTTCGGCACGGTGCGGCTCTACAAAAGCGTCGCCGAGCTGCGGCGCCGCTGGCAGGGCGAGCTCGCCGACGCCGATCTGGTCATTCTGGGCTCTTACGTGCCCGACGGGATCGCCGTCGCGCAGCTGATCCACGATGTCGCGCGCGGTGTCACCGCCTTTTACGATATCGACACGCCGGTGACGTTGGCATCGCTCGCGGATGGCAGCTGCGAGTATCTGGAGCCGGATCTGATCGCCGGTTTCGATCTCTACCTCTCGTTCACCGGCGGCCCGGTGTTACGGATGATCGAGCGGCGCTATGGCGCGCGGGCGGCGCGAGCGCTTTATTGCGCGGTCGATCCCGAGCAGCACCGGCCAATAGCGGTTAGGGAGCCGCACTGGGCCCTGGCCTATCTCGGGACCTACAGCGCCGACCGTCAGCCGGTGCTCGAAAGGCTGCTGTGCGAGCCGGCAGGGAAATTGCCAAAGCAGCGCTTCGCGGTGGCGGGGCCGCTCTATCCGGCCGATCTCAAATGGCCCCGGAATGTCGAGCGCATCGAGCATGTCGGCCCGGACCGGCACGGCTGGTTCTATGGCCGCCAGCGCTTCACGCTGAACGTCACGCGCGCCGACATGGTGCGCTGGGGCTATTCGCCGAGCGTCCGGCTGTTCGAAGCGGCGGCTTGCGGCGTCCCGATCATCAGCGACGACTGGCCAGGGCTGGCGACGATCTTCTCACCGGACCGGGAAATTCTCGTCGCTCGCGGCAATGGCGATGTCCTCCGATACCTGGCGATGGGCGAAGCCGAACGGTTGCAGCTGGCGGTGAACGCTCGCCGTCGTGTCCTCGCCTCACACACGGCGGCGCATCGCGCTGCCCTCCTCGAAAGCTATGTCGAAGAGGCGCTGGCGCCGACGATAGAGCGCAAACGGGCGGGCCGCGCCGCGCCAGGCAACTCGCGCGCGATGGCCGCGTTTTCCAGCGACGAACCAGCCGATCCGCCGCAGCGATTGGAGGTATCGCGCCCGCGATGAAACTCGTCGTTTTTGGACTTTCGGTTAGCTCCTCCTGGGGCAACGGCCACGCGGTATTGTGGCGAGCGCTGATCCGCGCGCTAGTGAGTGGCGGCCATTTTGTCGTGTTTTTCGAACGCGATGTTCCCTGGTACGCACAGCACCGTGATCTGACCGAGATCGAGGGTGGGCGGCTCGTGCTCTATGGCGAGTGGGACGAGGTGCGCCTCGTCGCCCGCCGCGAGCTGGCTGACGCCGACGCGGCGATGGTCACGTCGTACTGTCCCGATGGGATCGAAGCGACCGAGCTCGTGCTGGAAGCACCGGGGCAGCACGTTTTCTATGATCTCGACACGCCGGTGACCTTGGCACGCCTCGCTGCCGGCGAGCCGCTCGAAGCGATCGGCCCGCGCCGGCTCGCCCCGTTCGATTTGGTGCTGAGCTACACCGGCGGCGGCGCGCTGACCGCGCTCACCGAACGGCTCGGCGCAAGGCGCGTGGCGCCGCTTTACGGCAGCGTCGATCCTGAACGCTATCAACCTGCAACGCCCCCCTCCGAGCCGCGCGCC
>VAZF01000349.1 GCA_005888425.1 Alphaproteobacteria bacterium | reverse complement strand
GCGTATCGATCATTACACCGTGTTGCACACGATCGAGGATTTCTACGGCCTGACGCCGCTTGCGCGTCGCGACGCGGTGGCAAAGCCGATCACCGATGCGCTTCGGCAGCCGTGAGGCCCGTCGTGTGCCTTGAACGATCCCCGATCCTGACTCGATAAGCGCGGTTGGCGATGAGGCGGGCTCGTTGACTGTGCCGTCTTGAAAGCGCGCGGCGCCGCTCGGGCAGATCGTGGAGAGCGTGTCAGGCCGCGGGCCGCTGACCGAGGATGGTCGCCGTTCGTGGGCTGCTGGCGCTTCGGGGATGAGGCCACAATCGCCGCAAAGATGGCGCCCGGCTGCCCATCGCGGTAAGCTCAGTGCGGCTGGCTTCGGCTGGTCATCACTAGTCCCAACAGACTTGGCCCGCTTTCGGCGAGGCTTTTTCTTTGCCCGGAATATCTCTTCGCAAAATGAGTTCCCATTCGCCGGATTAACATGGGTTGTGACCTGCGCCCCTTCTTTCATCCAGGGATGAGTAGAGTCGGTTGGTCATTTGAACTTGCCCCCAACCTTGGACCGCTTTCGGCTGGAAAATCGAGCTTCACCGGGTGACGGGCTGGCCGGGATCGCCGGTCATTCGATGAAGCACTGCTGGCACTTGGTTGCCGATCGCGCTGTGCGGTCGCACCTCGTTGTAGTCTCTACGCCAAGCCTCGCATTTTCGGCGTGCCTCGTCGAGGCTGAGGAACCAATTGGCGTTCAGGCACTCAGCCCGAAACTTGCCGTTCAGGCTTTCGATGAATGCGTTGTCGGTCGGCTTGCCGGGCCGGCTGAAGTCGAGAGTGACGCCGCGCATGAAGGCCCACAGGTCGAGCTCCTTACTGATGAATTCCGGCCCATTGTCGAGCCGAATGGTCTTTGGACAGCCGATTTCTTGCCTAACCCGTTCGAGCGTGTCGACGACATCGATGCCACGAAAATTCTGCCGCACCTCGATCGCCGGTGACAGCCGGGTGAAGGTGTCGACAATAGTTAAAACGCGGATCTTGCGGCCGTCGAACAGCTGGTCGTGGACAAAGTCCATGGCCCACACCTGGTTCGCCGCGGTGGCGGGCGAGCGGTCCTCACGCAGCTGCGCTTTGACCCGTCGCTTGGGCGATTTGTTGCGCAATTGCAGGCCCATTTCGCGATACAACCGGCATACCCGCTTGCTGTTGACGAGCCAACCTTCGCGTCGCAGCAGCACGTGAATGCGCCGATAACCGTAACGCACACGCGTTTCGGCGATCTCTTTGATCCGCTTCATCAGAATGGCCTGCCCGGTTCGTTTGCAACGGTAGTGGTAGGTCGATCTGTCCACCGGCAGCGCCTGGCAGGCTCGTCGGATGCTGACCTGCCATACGCTGCGTACCTCATCGACCAACTGCCGCTTCCGGGCAGGCCTCATATTTTTCGGCGGATGACGTCCTGCAGCATCTCCTTGTCGAGCGACAGATCGGCCACCAGCTTCTTCAGCCGCTGGTTCTCCTCCTCGAGCTGCTTCAGCCGCTTCATCTCCGACGGCACCAGGCCGCCATACTTTTTGCGCCAGCTGTAGAACGACGCCTCGCTGATCCCTGCCTTGCGGCAGACCTCGGCGATCGGCGTGCCCTCCTCTGCCTGCCGCAGCACAAACGCAATCTGCTGCTCGCTGAACCGCGACTTCTTCATCCAACTTCTCCGCCCGGCCGAGGCGGCTAAAGTAGAATTTTCCAGCTCTGAGCGGTCCAGTTTCCCGGGGGCAGGTCAACAATCGTTGCCAAATCACCAAAAACCCCGGCCTTGAGCAGCCCCTCCGACGGCGTCAGCACTATGCGGTCGATCAGACTGCGGATGATCTCGCCGGCCTCCGCGGCGGTGCCCGGCTCGTTAAGCGCGGCAGTGAGGTGTTCGATCTTCTTCCTATAGAGGACCAAGAGCCCTGGATGCAGGCGCACCACCGGTTTGGGTCCGGCCGCAGCAAGTCTGGCAGAGGCGGCTGTCATCGGTCCTGCGATTCTCCGCGATTGTGGGCTTTGAAAATTCCCTAGTTGGCGTTCACGCCAACCATTCAGCCGGGACTAGCCCCGGCTGAATGGTTGAGCCGACATCGGTGCCATCCCCCTCCGGGGGGAAAGGCGCCGATGGTCCGACTTGGAGAACTGATGATGATCCTGGAATTGCATCGACAGGGGCTGACGATCACCGCGATCGCGCGGCGGACGGGACGTGATCCCAAGACCGTGCGCAAATACATTGAGCGCGGCATCGAGGCGCCGGTTTACGGGCCGCGCTCGGTTGGGCGGCCGAGCAAGCTCGCTCCGTTTATGGGATTTCTGCGCGAGCGGGTGGTTGCTTTCCCCGATCTGAGCGCGGCCCGCCTGACCCGCGAGATTCGTGAGCTGGGATACGCCGGCGCCTACACGGCGGTGAAGCGCTTCCTGGCCGCAATTCGACCGGAGAACGGACCGAAGCCCTACGAGGTGCGCTTCGAGACCCCGCCGGGCGTGCAGGCCCAGGTTGACTTTGCACGCTTTGTTGTGGACTTCACCGACGATCCCGGCACCAGCCGCGTCGTCTGGCTGTTCAGCCTGGTGCTCGGCCATTCTCGCTTTCTGTTCGCGCGCTACGTCCTCCACCAGGACCTGCAGACGCTGCTGCGGTGCCACATCCAGGCCTTCGAGGCGATCGGCGGCGTGCCGATCGAGATCCTCTACGACCGCATGAAGACCGCGGTGACGGGCGAGGACGATCAGGGTCACATCGCCTATAACCGCTCGTTGCTCGCACTGGCGCAACATTATCGCTTCCAGCCGCGCGCCTGCCGACCTTATCGGGCAAAGACCAAGGGAAAGGTCGAGCGGCCGTTCAGCTATATCCGCCAAGACTGCTTTCTCGGCCGCAGCTTCCGCAACCTTGACGACCTCAACGCTCAGCTCATCGCCTGGCTCGATACCGTGGCCAACGTCCGCGTTCACGGCACCACCCAGCGCGTCGTCGCTGAGGCTTTCGCGGCCGAGCAGCCCGAGCTGCAGACGCTGCCCCAACATCGCTTCGACGCGGTACTCAAGCTGGAACGGCGTGTCAGTCACGACGGCTTCGTCGCGATCGGCGGCAACTACTACAGCGTCCCTGATCGCACCCTCCGGGTTGTCGAGGTCCAGCAACTCCCCGATCTGATCCGCATCGTCGATCTGGGCAACATCGTCGCCGAGCATCCTGTTCTCGAAGGTCGTAAGCAGTACCGCATCGATCGCAGTCACCGCACCGGCGGCAGCGCAAAGCGCAAGACGCGCATAGCGAGCGGGGTCATCATTGGCCGCATCGGCGATCATGTACCGCTCCGGCCGCTCGCTATTTACCAGGCGATTGGCGCGCAGCTCGCCAGCGCAGGCCGGCCATGATGCTCGCCAGCGCATCCTCGCGCGTCGACAATATCCGCCACAGCCTGGTCGGCTTGAAGATGCCGCGCGCCCTCGAGATGCTCGACGCCACCCTGCGCCGCATCGAGCAGGGCGAAATCGACGGCATCGAGGCGATCGACGATCTTCTCGCCGAGGAACTCAGCTTGCGCGAGGACCGCCGGATCAAGGCCGCCTTGCGCATGGCCAGACTGCCCATTCTCAAGACGCTGGCCGGCTTCGACTTCTCGTTCCAGCCATCGCTCGACCGCAACCGATCATGGCACTCGCCGGCCTCGACTTCATCAACCGTGCCGAGGTCATCCATCTGCTCGGGCCACCCGGCACCGGCAAGTCCCACCTCGCCACCGCACTCGCCGTCGAGGCCGTTCGTGCCGGAAAGAGCGTCTACTTCATTCCGCTGGCCGATCTCGTCGCCATCCTCGCCAAAGCCGAACGTGAGGGCGCCCTGCGGGAGAAAATCCGCTTCCTGTGCCGCTGTTCGTTACTTGTCGTCGACGAAATCGGCTACCTGCCGGTTACCCCAGGTGGCGGCAACCTGTTCTTCCAGCTCGTCAATGCCCGCTATGAAAAGGGCGCGATGATCCTAACCTCGAACCGCGGCTTCGCCGAATGGGGCGAGGTCTTCGGCGATCCCGTCGTCGCCACCGCGCTGCTCGACCGGCTGCTCCACCACGCTGTCGTCGTTCAGATCGAAGGCTCCAGCTATCGCATGCGCCAGCACGCCAATCTGGTGCCCGAACACGTCAGATCGAGCTCGCCTCTCCATCCACCGCGGGCGCCGAAGCGACGCGGTCGGCCACCATCAAAGGTCCTCGCCGATCAATCCTATGGCTGATCACCGATCCAAAAC
>VAZF01000348.1:4878-6243 GCA_005888425.1 Alphaproteobacteria bacterium | reverse complement strand
CGATGATGATCATCGCGAGGTAATCGATCGAGACCGTCAGCTGGAACTGCTCGTAGTTCGCGATGCCGAGATAATAGGTGTAAAGCACCCCGGTAACGCCGGCGTAGAAAGACGAGATCGCAAACGCCCACAGCTTATAGTGAAAGATATTGATGCCGATGATCTCGGCCGCGATGTCCTGGTCGCGGATCGCGATAAACGCCCGTCCGACGCGGCTGCGCACCAAATTGGAGGTGCCGACGATCGCCAGCACGACAAAGGCCATCAGAAAGAGATAGAGCTGCGTCTGGGTCCGCAGCGGCGTGCCGAAGAGGGTCGGGCGCGGCACCTGGATCGAGGCCTGCACGCCGCCCGAGATCGCCGGCACGTGATTGATTGTCCACTCGATAATGAGCTGCGCCGCAAGTGTGGCGATCGCGAGATAGATCCCTTTGATGCGCAGTGAGGGAATACCGACGATCGCGCCGATCAACGCCGCCATGACCCCGCCGGCCGGGATCGTGATCCAGAAAGGCGCGTGCAGCTGCGTCACCAGATTGGCCGCGGTGTAGGCCCCGACCGACATAAAGGCGCCATGCCCGATCGATATCTGCCCGGTATAGCCAACCAGGATGTTGAGCCCGAGCGCGCCGACGCAGGCGATCAGGATAAGGTTCAGGATCGAGACGTAATACTCGTTGAGCGCCAGGGGCGCGATGACGATGAACAAACCGGCAAAGGCCGCCACCGCCCATTTGGCGATGGGCAGCGGATAGAGCCCCATATCGGCGGCATAGCTCGTCTTGAACACGCCGGATTCGCGGTGGAACATGCGCTTTGCTTCCTACTCCGTCTCCGGCCTTATACGCGCTCGATGCGGCGCCGGCCGAAGATCCCTTCCGGCCGGATCATCAGCACCAGGATCATCAGCACATAGGGCGCAAAATCCTTTGTGCCGCCCCCGACAATCGGGTCGAAATACCCGGCCGCGAAATTCTCGACGATGCCGACGATGAGCCCGCCGATAACCGCGCCCATGACCGAGTCGAGCCCGCCCAGGATCACAACCGGAAAGACCTTGAGGCCGACGAGGGCCAGCTGGTTGTCGACACCCAGCATCGTGCCCCAGACGACGCCGCCGAGCGCCGAGACGACGCCGGCCATCGCCCAGGCCAGCGCAAAGTAGCGCCGCACATTGATCCCCATCGCCATCGCCACCTGCTGGCTATCGGCGACGGCGCGCATCGCGATGCCGGTGCGGCTCTTCAGGAAAAACCAGGTGAAGGCGGCAAGAAAAACGAGGCTCACCCCGGCCCCGACAAGCTGCACCGGCGGCAGCATGATTGGGCCCAGCTCGAAGGGTTCGTCGCTGACCGGCATGATGAT
>VAZF01000348.1:0-4765 GCA_005888425.1 Alphaproteobacteria bacterium | reverse complement strand
GCGCCCACCATTTCGGCCGCGACCGCGGCGAGAAAGCCGGCGAACATGACGAATTCGCCCTGCGCGAAGTTGATTGCGTCGGTCGCTTTGTAGATCAGCACAAAACCAAGCGCGATCAGGGCGTACATGAGCCCGATCATGATGCCGTTGGTCAGCAGCACCAGCGTGAATTGCCACTCGAAATCAGGCATTGATTGCGCTCACCCCGCCACGGCGACGGCTTCTTCGAGACGCCGCGCCGCGGCCGCGGCAGGCGGCGAGGGCTCGTCGACATCGCCGATCGCGAGCCGTGATTGGAGCACCGATTTGCGGCCGTCCTCGAAGGTGATTTCGGTGCTCAGCTCGACCTCGCTCTCGCCGCTGTAGAAGGCGTCCAATACGGCGGCGTATTTCTCGGTGACAAAGCGGCGGCGGATCTTGCGCGTCCGGGTGATCTCGTCGTCGTCGGCGTCGAATTCCTTGTTCAGCACGATAAAGCGCCGGATCCGCGTTGCTTCCGGCAGCCCGGCATTGCATCTGCGGATCTCGTCGCCGATCAGGCCGAGGACTTCGCGGCGCGAGCAGAGATCCTGGAACGAGGTGTAGGGGAGGTTGTGCCGTTCGGCCCATTTGCCGACGGTCTCGGCATCAATCGCAACCATCGCCGCGACAAACGATCGGTCGTGACCAAACACGACCGCCTCGCCGACATAGGAGCTGAACTTGAGCTTGTTCTCGATGAACTGCGGCGCAAACGACGTTCCATCATAGAGTCGGCCGACATCCTTCGCCCGGTCGATGATCGCGAGATGACCGCGCTTGTCGACAAATCCGGCATCGCCGGTACGCAGCCATCCGTCTTCGGTGATCGCCTCGCGCGACTCGTCCGGCTGCTTGTAATAGCCTTTGAAGGTGCCGGGGGAGCGCACCTCCACCTCGCCATGCGGCGCGATGCGGACCTCCATCCCCTGCAGCATGCGCCCGACCGTTTCGGGATCGACCTCGGAATTCGGTTGCACCGAGCACAGCCCGGACAGTTCGGTCGCACCGTACACCTGCTTCAGGTTGACGCCGATCGCGCGAAAGAAGCGGAACACATCGACGCCAAGCGGTGCGCCGCCGGTATAGACGACGCGAGCGCGGCGCAATCCGAGCTGATCGCGCACCGGGCCGTAGACAAAGAATTCGCCGAGACCGCGCAACAAACGCGTCCCGAGTGGGATCGGCCGCCGCTCCGAGATGCAGAGCTGCGCCCGCTCCGCCACCTTCCGGAAGAACTCGAAGATGCGGCGCTTTGTCGGGCTGGCATCCGCGGCGCGCACCATGATCTCGGTCAGCGCGTTCTCCCATTGCCGCGGCGGCGCCAGCGCGATCGTCGGCCCGATCTCGCGCACATCGCGGCGCAGCGTCTCCGGCTTTTCCGGGAAGTTGACGGTGAACCCGACATGCATGTGCACCGCGAGCGAGAACAGCGAATTGCCAACCCAGGCCATCGGCAGGTAAGCGATATGCTCGTCACCGGCGCGGAAGCCTTCCGCCGCGGCAAACACCTCGGCCGGGTCCAGCAGATTGGCATGCGACAGCATCACGCCCTTCGGGCGAGACGTCGTCCCCGATGTGTAGGAGAACAGACACAAATCATCCGGCTTGGCGGCCTCGACTGCCGCCTCGACATAGTCCGGATGAGTCTCGCCAAAGGTGCGGCCTTCCGCCTGCACCGCCTCGAAGGATTTGAGGATCGAATCGTCGTAGTTCAGCAACCCGCGCGGGTCGTCATACACCAGGAGCTGCAGATGCGGCAGCCGGTCCTTCAGCGACAGGATTTTGTCGACCTGCTCCTGGTTCTCGGCGACGACGACGGAGATTTCGGCGTGGTCGAGCACATAAGCGAGCTCGCTCGCGATCGCGTCCTGATAGGCCGGCACGGCGATGCCGCCGAGGCTCATCGCCGCGAGCTGAGCAAAATAGAGCCGCGGGCGATTCTCGCCGATGACCGCCAGCTTGTCGCCGCGTTTGAAGCCGGCCGCGGCGAGCCCCAGCGCAAGCCCTCGGACCTCGTCCCAATAACGGCGCCAATTGTAGGTTTGCCAGATGCCAAGATCCTTCTCGCGCAACGCGGAGCGCCCCGCGTGCTGCTCGGCATTGCGCCGCAGCAGCTGCGGCAAGGTTGCGTTGAGCGTCATGCCGCGCGTTCCCTGGCCTGGTGGGCGCTGCCGAGATAGGCCTCGATGACCGTCGGATTGCGCTGGATCTCGGCCGGTGTGCCTTCGGCGATCTTGCGGCCGCGGTCGAGCACTGCGACGCGCTCGGAAATATCCATGACGACTGCCATGTCATGCTCGATCAGGATGATCGTCGTGCCCCACTGCTCGTTCACATCGAGGACGTAGCGGGCGATATCCTCCTTCTCTTCCTGGTTCATGCCGCCCATCGGCTCGTCAAGCAGCAGGAGCTTGGGGTCGAGCGCCAAGGCGCGGCCAAGCTCGACACGCTTGCGCAGGCCATAGGGCAGCGCGCTGGTCAGCTCCTTCCGCAGATCCTGCAATTCGAGAAAATCGATGATCTCCTCGGCGCGCGCGCGGTGCGCCACCTCTTCGCGCTGCGCCAACCCCCAATAGATAAAGGACGACAGGACCCCCGATTTCATGCGCACGTGCCGGCCGAGCATGATGTTGTCGAGCACGGTCATGCCGCCGAACAGCGCGATGTTCTGAAACGTCCGCGCGATACCGAGTTTGGCGATCTGGGCCGGGCGCGAATGCGTGATGTCGCGGCCCTCATAGGTGATCGATCCGCTGTCGGGACGATAAAACCCGCTGATCATATTGAGCAGTGAGGTCTTGCCGGCGCCGTTCGGGCCGATGATCGAGGCGATCTCGCCGCGCCGGACCGAAATCGATACGTCCTCGACCGCCCGCACGCCGCCAAACCGCTTCGAGACAGCGGTCGCGGCGAGGAGCTCCTCGTCGGCAGGGTTCGGCAATCGCGCTCCTCCCAAGGAATTCGGCCGGCATATGCGCCAGCGTTATGGCTGGCATGATGCTGACGCAATTAAGAGAATGCAACCGGTTACGTGGCTAACGGGCCTCTCCCTTGGTCGGGGATCAGCGCTCTTGCCCCTCACGGGCCGGCGTGGAACGATCGCGGCGGAGCAACCGCGAGGCCCGGGTGACGAGCGTCGCCGCTATCGACAATTTGCCGGTGACGCTGCTGACCGGATTTCTCGGCAGCGGCAAGACGACGCTGTTGCGTCGCGCGCTTGCCGCCCCCTCTTTTTCCGATACGGCGGTCATCGTCAACGAGGTCGGCGCGATCCCGATCGACCACTTTCTCGTGGATTTTGTCGAGGGCGGCGTCCTCGAGCTGCCGGGTGGCTGCCTCTGCTGCATGGTGCGGGAGGATCTTGCGCAGAGCCTGCGCAACCTGATCGAGCGGCGTGACGCCGGCGAGCTTCGGCCGTTCCGCCGCATCGCAATCGAGACGAGCGGTCTCGCCGATCCGGCGCCGATCCTTTTCACCCCCGGCGCCGACCCGATGCTCGACCAGCGGTTGCGCCTTGGCCGGGTCGTAACCCTGGTCGACGCGGTCGAGGGCGCCTCGACGCTCGACCGCTTTGCTGAAGCCGCACGCCAGGTCGCGGTCGCCGACGCGCTTGTCGTCTCGAAGACCGATCTCGCCCCCTTCGGACCGGCCCTTGCCGAACGCCTCGACGCGCTCAACCCGAGCGCCGAGCGCATCCTCGGCGCCGAACTTGAAGATCCGGCGACTGCTCTGTTCTCACCCTCAAAGCGCCCCCACCCCAACCCTCCCCCGCAAGCGAGGGAGGGAGTTATAGCGCCCACTGCAACAACCCTCCCCCGCTTGCTGGGGAGGGAGGTCCGAGGCGAAGCCGAGGACGGGTGGGAGTTTGGCGGCGAGAGTCATGCGCACTCGCACGGCATCGCAGTGTTCGCCGTCACCTTAAAAAGCGCCATCAGCCGCTTCGATTTCGCACGCGCCCTCGGTGGTCTGGCGCGCGACCGCGGCAGCGATCTGCTGCGCGTCAAAGGCCTTGTCGAATTCGCGGACCGGCCGGGCCGGCCGGCGGTCGTGCAAGCCGCGCAGCACGCGATGTTCACGCCGGAATGGCTCGACCGCTGGCCGGATCCGGACCATCGCAGCCGCCTCGTCTTTATCGTGCATGACATCCCGCCCGAGGAGATCCTCGGGCATTTCGCCTTCGCCTCGCCGGCCCTGATCGGCGAACCGGTTCTGCAGCACTAAGCACAAGGGGAGAGCGCCCATGCTCGACATCGTCGTCACCGGCGGCACCGCCGTCCTGCCCTCCGGCGCGGAAAAGGCCGATATCGGAATCCAGGGCGAGAAGATCGTCGCGATCGGCGCGCCGGGCACCCTGGCGCCGCTCGGCGGCCGGGCCGTCGACGCGACCGGTCAGATCGTCATTCCCGGCGGCATCGACCCGCATGTCCATTGCCGCTGGCCGATGCCGGTGCCGGGCCAGACCCAGCCGAACATGACCGACGGCCCCGACCGGGTCAGCCAAGCCGCGTTGTTCGGCAGCACGACGATGATCCTCGATTTCGCGCTCGTCGACGGCGACAACACGGTGCAGCAGGCGATCGAACGGCGGCAGAAGGAATGGGCCGGCGACTGCTATTGCGACTATGCCTTCCACACAATGGTGCAGGGCAAACTCGAGCACACCGTCCCCGACCAGCTCGCCGAGGCGGTTGCGGCCGGTCATCCGACCGTGAAGATGTTCACCACCGACATCACGCCGAGCCGG
>VAZF01000347.1 GCA_005888425.1 Alphaproteobacteria bacterium | reverse complement strand
CCAGCGGCATTCTCTGCCTCGTGAAAAACCCAGCCATCCGGCAGCACCGCGATCATTCGGTGTTCCTCATCGGTGACCGGATTGCGGATGGGTTCGCTGCGCGCCTGCACGACGCCAGCAATGTCGACGGTGGCGCGACGCTTCTCCAAGTCCCAGTCGAAGCCAATCGTCGCAAACAGCGGGTCCTTGATCGTCTCGATGATTGTCGAGAAGATCTGAAACATCGTACCCTTCGGCTGATCCTCGCCCGAGAGGATGTAAAACAGCGCAGTCCGTTGTGCTTCGGTAGCGCGCTCATCGACGATGGGCTGCAAGACGCCCTGGCCGTGATGGATGGCGCGCGGAAAGTAGAACGTGGCGACTACTGCCAGGTCGTCCAGCGGCACCTCCTCGCAGTGGCCCTTGTCGATCTTGAACGCAACAAGACCGGTACAGTGGCCATAAGTCGGATCAGCCATCGATTCGCAAGGACAACCTAAATCGCAGCTGCAGTACTCGACGTACTTACCTTCGATCTGCCATTTCTTTCCTGCCATGTTCTGTCCTCCCGTGGCGTTTGTTCTTTTTGGAGCTGTCGCGCAGCGACCAAGCTGGCCGAGCGCTGACAACGTAGCATCAGCTTCGGCGCGAACCAACGGCAACGGCGGTAGCGGCGAAGGTTGGAACATGCCCGCCGGCGGGTCCGTTGCGCTTCACAAGTCGTGTGACCTGATCGACCGGATGAATCAGCCAAGCGGCGTGGGTCTGGGCAGCGAAACAGATCACCGCGCCGATCCTGCCCCCTCGGGGGGCCGGCAATCTTCGCCCTCTTCGCCGTACCTGCTAACGTCGTGGAACCGCTATCCGGCGAATGTCGGATTTCCACCCGACTCAGGCATTTCTGCGCGCCCGATCCGATGACCGGTTAGGTGGCAAATCCGGCCGACAGCCTACGCATGCGCCGATTGCAAAGTTGCGCCGATCCCAGCCGTTCGAATGCCCGTGGATTAACCGGTCAGATCGACGGACAGCCATGATCCGCTTCTGCTTTCGCTGAGATGATCTCGCCGCGCGCGCCTACGTCAGCGCATCGAGTAGCTCCTTCGCCTCTTTTAAGTCGGCGGTGTCGAAGCCTTCGGTGAACCAACCGTAGACAGGGGCCAACAGCTCTCGTGCTTCGGCTCGGCGGTCTCGCTCGCCCCACAGCCGCGCGAGGTCGGTTGCCGCCCGCAATTCCAGCGATTTTGCCTGCTGCTTCCGCGCGACCGCGAGTGCCTGCTGCAGAGAGGCTTGCGCTTCTTCGATCCGATTTTCGGCCCACAGCATGTGACCATTGATCCGATGAATTTCTGCTTCCCATATTTTCTCGCCGGTCGCTTCGATCCGGGCAAAGGCTTCGCTCAACGGCGACTCTGCTTCCTGCCAAGCGCCCTGCCGGATCAATGCCTCCGCAAAGGTCGACAGGCCGAAAGCGTGCCAGGCAATGAGGCTCAAATTCCCGGAGGCGAATGCGGCGCGAAGCATTGCAACTGTGTCGGTGGTGGCGCCCTGTTCGAGCTGGGCTGCTCCACGCAAGAACGCCGGTTCGATGATGTAGGAGAGCCGCTGTTCCGCGCGCAAGTTTTCGACCGCGCCGATGTAAGCGAGAGCGTTTTCCGGCTCACGCCGATGCAGATGAACATGCGCGGCATATTCGAGAGCAGCTTCGCGGGTGAACGGATGTGCGATCCGGTCGGCCAGCGCCACCCCTTCTGCGGCGGCGGCAGCAGCCCTGTCGGGGAAGCCCAGGAACCAATCCAGCTGGGCGGCGGTATAGACCGCGCAGGCCCCGGGGTCGTGCCCGCCGTAGATGAAACGGTGCGAGTGGTGTTCCTCCGGATCGTAAAGGCGGCTCCCCTCGATAGTGTGCGCGCGAGCCTCTGTCAGTTCCCCGCGGAAAAACCCGGTCGTCCAAGCGCTGTGATGCGCCTGAAGATGGAAGCCGTCGTTCTCCCCCCGGCCGGCCAATTGCAGCAACTCGTTGGAGAAAACACGGGCATCGCGTGTGATGCCCAACGCTCCTTTGTTTTGCCAGAGCCCGAAAGTCGCCTGGAACCGCTGGCGCTCATTGCCGCGCTTCTCGGCAAGCTCGCGGGAGCGCGCATAGGCCTCCGGTACGGAGGGCGAACTCATCCCCCGCACCGTGATGTAGGAGACGCCGAGCGCCAGTCGCAACTCGATCTCGCGGTCGTCGCGTTCCGGGCCCTCCGGCAAGGTTGAGAGCAGCGCGAGGCCGCGTTCAAGATGGGCAATCGCCTCCGGATGCGCCAGCTTGCCGGCGGCGCGCTGCCCGGCCTTCAGCCACTGCTCCACCGCGCGATCATTCGCCCCCGCGGCCTGCAGGTGGTGCGCGAGCAGTTCCGGCTGCCGCTCGGCAAGGTCGGCGAAGTCGCCTTGCAGCACCTCGGCGACGCGCGCGTGCAGCTCCTGGCGGCGGGTGCGCAGCAGCGTGCCGTAGGCGGTGTCCTGCACCAGCGCGTGCTTGAACAGGTACGACGATTGCGGCGGCACGCCGCGACAGAACAGCAGCCCGGCATCGGTCAGCAGCCCGAGCCCGGCGCGCAACTCCGCCTCCGGCCGCTGCGCCACCGGCTCGATCAGTTCGTAGCTGAATTCTCGACCGAGCACCGCACCGATCTGCGCGATTTCCCGCGCCGCGCCGCCGATCCGGTCGAGCCGGGCAGTCAGCGAGGCGTGCAGGGTCGCCGGAACCGCCAGCGCGGATACCGGGGTTGCCGACAGCACCGCCGCCAAGCGGTCTTCCTGACCGACGTGTTCCAGCACTGCCTTGGTCAGCTCCTCGACGAACAGCGGCACGCCATCGGTGCGCTCGACGATCTCGGCGACGACCTCGCTGCCGAGCGGCGCGTTGCCGGCGATGCCGAGAACCAGCGCGCCAACCTCCCGACCGCCGAGCCGGTTCAGCGCGAAGCTCGTCACATGCGGCTGGCCGCCCCACGGCGCCTGAAACTCAGGCCGAAAGGTGATGACCAGCAGCACCGGCAAGTGCTTGACCCGCTCGACCATCAGATCGAGCAATTCGCGTGATGTCGGATCGATCCAGTGCGCGTCCTCGAAGACCCCCAGCACGGGCTTGTGCCGTGACAGTTCTGCCAGCTGGTGCAGCAGCGCCTCGAACAGCCGCTCGCGCTTGCGCTGCGGACTAAGGTTCAACGCGGCCGCGGCATTCGGCAGTGACAGCAATTCGGCGAGGAGTTCGAAATCGTCGTCCGCGCCGCCCGATGAGAGCAGTGTATGCGCCTTGCTCCGCCGCTGGTCGGCAGCGTCGCCGCGGGCAAACCCTGCTGCGGCCTCGATCCGCGCGATCGTCGGGTAAAGCACGCTATCCTGATGATGCGGCGAGCAGAACCAGCGCAGCCTCGTATGCGGTTCGTCAGCGATCATGTCGGAGAGCGCCGCAGTCAATCGCGACTTGCCGATGCCCGGCTCACCCGACACCAGCACCACCCGGCCTTCGCCGGTCTTGGCCTGTTGCCAGCGGCGCAGCGCCAGCTCCAGTTCCTCATCACGACCGATCAGCGGCGTCGCGTCCGAACGCAGCGCCTCGAAGCGGCTGACCGCGCCGCTCTCTCCAATAACCCGCCATGCGCGCTGCGGCTTGGCAAACCCGGCGAGCGGCTGCGCCCCGAGGTCTTCCAGATCGAACAGCGCGCCGACGTGGCGGCGCGTGCCGTCCGCGATGACTAGTGTACCTGGCGCGGCAAGTCCCTCCACTCGGGCCGCGAGGTTCGGCGTTTCGCCGACGACCCCGCGCTCCTGGCTGGCGCCCGCGCCGATCAGGTCGCCGACCACGACCAGCCCGGTGGCGGCGCCGACATGGATTTGCAGCTTTTCGGGCGTGTCGAGCCGGGCGATCGCGTCGAGCAGCGCCAGCCCGGCGCGGACCGCCCGCTCGGCGTCGTCTTCGTGCGCCTCGGGATATCCGAAATAGACCAGCACGCCGTCGCCCATGTATTTGGCGACGAACCCGGCAAAGCGGCCAACAGTCTCGGTAACGACGCGATGATAGGCGCCGATCACCTCGCGCAAATCCTCCGGATCGAGCCGTGATGCCAGCGCGGTCGAGCCAACCAGGTCGCAGAACATTACGGTGATTTGCCGCCGCTCCGCCTCGCGCGCCGGCGCGGCAGCTTCCGCCGGAGCAGGCGCCTCGGTTGGCATCGCCGCACCCTCCGACAGCAGGGCGATCGCGTCGAGCAGCCGTCGGCGGTGGCCAATCGACGCAACGCCCAACTCGCGCAGGTCGTCCGCGGTCAGTCTCCGCAGAATGTCCATCGGATGCCCCTCATTCTCGGGTTCGGCAAGCGGGCGCCGTCACGAGAACTTTGATCGGAGCGATATTAGTCTAATCGGACGCGGGGCACGATATTTCCTCCCAAGCTCCGCAAGCTGCTCGGATCGTGCTTGTTCGATCGCGCGAGTGTCTGAAGGCAGGCCCATGCCAATGTCGTTTTCCGTCCCTTTCAGAGCCGTTTGGGCGTGTCAGGCAAGGTCTGAAAATGGGCATCTTCTGCCGGCCCGGCGCGACAGCGCCACCGGCTGGAACGCGCCGATTCCTGCCGTTCGCCGGATCCCAAATCGAACCGCGCGAAGCGACCCAATTCGGTTTGTCAGATCGACGGCCCCTGCCTTTTGCCGGCCGACACAACACCCGCGATCACATCGCGCTGTTCGGCGAATACCCGCCTCATCCAATCGATGACGGCACGCACGCAGGCGGAGCGGCGTATATCGCGATGAACGATCATCCAGTACGTGGCGGCGAGGTCGGGGATTGGCGCGGTCAGCCGTTCGAGGAGGGGATGGCCGTCGCCGATATAGCAGGGTAGTACGCCGCGGCCGGCTCCGGCACGGATCGCTTCCACATGCATCAGCATCGATGAGGCGCGCAGCGCCACCACGCCCTTCGTATCTTCCACCTGTCGCTGGACCCAGCGCGCGGGCTCGTGCGACTGCCCCTGCGACTGCTCTTCGGTATAGGCAACCCACGCATCGGTGTCGTTGCCACGGCGCCGGTAAACCGCGACGCCGAAGGTGCCGAGTTTGGCGACGTAATAGTCGCCGCTTTCGGGCGGTTGGTGGCGCAAGGACATATCGGCTTCGCGTCGCGTGAGGTTCGCGGGCGGCAGTGACTGAAGCAACTCCAAAGTGATGCCGGAGGGTAGTGGTGTTGTCGTCCCTCCCGACTGACAGCGAGCGAGAAATCCGGCGGCGCACTCGCCGGTCGCGATCCGCACCGTGCCGCTCAACATCGGCGAGGCCGCCGCGCGCCGCCGCTCGAACGTCAGCATTGCGCGCTCGGCGTCTTCGGCCGCGGCGAGGAGTTGATCGCCGACCGCGTTGAGATGCAGTCCATCGGGCAGGCGGTCGAACAGGGGCTGTCCAGTGAAACCGGCCTCGAATGCGGCTAACCGCCGGGCGATGGTGGGCTGGCTCAAGCCGAGCGCCCGCCCGGCACCGCGCATCGAACCCTGCCGGGCTATGGCGAGGAACACGCGGACATCACCCCAATCCATCGCCCCACGGCTCGATTGCGGTGGACGGGCCGCCGGTTTAGCCCGCGTTTCGTGTCCCCTGGTCGCAAATCCTTCCAGAGCAGCCATGGGTCGTCCCTCATAGCCAGGCTGAACGCGCCCGTTTCGGACGGCAATTCGTACCATCAAATTCAGTGCCACGAAAACGTTTCAGTGATCTCCAAAAACGGGGATCACTAGGATCAAATTTGTGGCGCTACCCTTCGAGACGCTGCTCGCTGGAGCGGAACAAGGAGACGGCTATGGAGAGAGAAATGGCAAGCAGAACGCCCACCATCCTCGATCTCACCGCGGAACTCGCGAAGCTGACCATGTTCCGTGGGTTGACCCCGCAAACAACAAGGACGGAGCGCCAGGGCAGTGCGGCGCTATTAGGCCCTTACCGCGACGGTATCCTCTTCGCCGGCAAGTCCGCTGGGACAAGTCATTGGGAAACACACCCCGAGGACGAGCTGGTTCACGTGTTCGACGGCACGAAGGCCCTGGATATCGTCTGCGACAATGGACCGCCCAAGTCTTTCGTGCTTCGCGCGGGAATGATGGTCGTCGTTCCGCAGGGTGCGTGGCACCGGTTTCGCTCTGCGGGGGGCGGGACGAGCTGGAGCGCGACGCTTCCCGGTGATCACATTGAGCTCGATGTCGACGACCCTCGGACGGCAGAGCCGCAGAAAGTGATACCGAGCGGAACGCCGAGCATCATCGATCTCAACGCCGAACTCGCGAAGCTAACGATGTTCCGCGGCCGCACCCCGCAATCGACCACGGCAGATCGAAAGGGCAGCGGCGCACAGTTGGCGCCGTATCGCGACGGCGGTCTGTTCATCACCAAGTTCGCCGGAAAAGGTCATTGGGAAGCCCATCTTCTCGGCGATGAGCTTGTTTACGTTGTCGATGGCACCGCGACCTTGGAGCTCGTTTGCGACGATGGGCCACCCCGGTCTTTTGCGCTCAGTGCCGGAACGATCGCGGTCAATCCGCAAGGGGCCTGGCACCGCTTTCATTCACCGGACGGGGTGACGCTGATGACCGCGACACCCTTTCCCAGCGAGGTCATCGGTCTCGATGTCGACGACCCGCGGACAGTCGAGCACAAGCCGGGCTGAGCCGCGAAAGGCGTCTTCAACATGACCCTGGCGCACAGCACAGACCGGTTGGAATCCGCTCGCCTCGTGCTGCGGCGAGTCGGGCCGGACGATCTGCCGTTCTTCACTCGCATCCATGCGCTCCCCGAAGTCGCGCAGTATCTTTGGACCCGGCCGCGCTCGCCCGAAGAGACGGCCGCTTGGTTGTACGGGACACTCGCGAGCTATGAGCGGCACGCGCGCGGCCATCTCGCGGTCGTGCGCAAGGAAGACGGCGCGCTGATCGGGCGCTGCGGCTTGACGGAGCTCGTTGTCGAATCCGCGACGCTCGAGCACGGGATTCGCAAAGGCTGGTTCGGACGCGAAGGAGCGCCCGCCGGAGTCGCGCTGACATACGAGTATGAGCTCGGCTACACCTTCGACCCCGCCGTCTGGGGCCAGGGTTTCGCGAGCGAAGCGGCGCGTTGCGTGCGCGACTACGCCCGCGATGTGCTGCTTCTGTCCTACGCGATCTCGGTCATTGATCCCGAGAACGCCCGCTCACGGCGCGTCGCCGAACGATCCGGCGCGCGAACCGCGGGCCAGATGGAGGTGATCGGCATCACCTGGGACCGCTACCTGTGGCCGCTCGCAACCAGCAGCGAGGCTCGGTATTAGCAACCGCCATGATGGTCGGACGAGGAGGCGAATATGCCGAATGACAATGTCACGGCAGACCTAGATATCCTCGTGACCGACGAGCTTGATGCCGCCGACGCAGCGGTGATCAGCG
>VAZF01000346.1 GCA_005888425.1 Alphaproteobacteria bacterium | reverse complement strand
ACGGCAATGCCCATCTGGTCCAGTTCTCGCCGGACAATTACGAGGCGCCGCGCCTAAAGCGGCTGCTGGCCGATCCCGCGGTGCTGAAGCTGTTTCACTTCGGCCGCTTCGACCTGGCGATGCTGTATCACTATCTGGGCGTAATGCCCGGGCCGGTCTACTGCACAAAGATTGCCTCGCGGCTCGCGCGTACCTTTACCGACAGGCACGGGCTGCGCGATCTGTGCAAGGACTTGCTCGGCGTCGAGCTGTCGAAGCAGCAGCAGAGCTCGGATTGGGGCGCACCAGCATTGACCGAGGAGCAGCTGCGTTACGCCGCCTCGGACGTTTTGCACCTGCACGCGCTACGCGGCCGTCTCGATGCGATGCTGGCCCGGGAGAACCGCATCGAACTGGCCCGGACTTGCTTCGATTTCTTGCCAAATCGTGCGTTGCTTGACCTCGAGGGCTGGGCCGAGCAAGACATTTTCGCGCATTGATGATGAGCCGGCGGGGGGGCCGCGGTTGGGAGCAGTGATCGCGATCAGGGGGACGGTGCTTTGGGGAATAGAGTAATCGCCATCTCGGCGCATGAGGCATTGACCGGGTTGGGGCGGCTTGGAGAGGCGCCGCCGCTGCCGCAGGACATCACGGTCGGCCGGCGGGTGATCCGCGCTGAAATCGAGGGGCTCGAGCAATTAGCGCAGACGCTCGACGGCTCTTTCGGGCTCGCGCTCGATATCTGCGCGGCGGTGCGGGGCCGGCTGATCGTCACTGGAATGGGCAAAAGCGGCCATATCGCGCGGAAGATCGCGGCGACGCTGGCCTCGACCGGGACCCCGGCCCTTTTCGTCCATCCGGCCGAGGCAAGCCACGGCGACCTCGGCATGATCAGCTTCAATGATGCGATCCTCGCCTTGTCGAATTCCGGTGAAAGTGCGGAGCTGACCGACATCGTCGCCTATTCGCGGCGCTTCAAGATCCCGCTGGTCGCGATTACCGGCGGGACCGAGTCGATCCTGGCCGAGGCGGCCGATGTGGTGCTGTTGCTGCCGCGCGCCGGCGAGGCGTGCTCGATGGGACTCGCGCCGACGACCTCGACAACGATGATGATGGCCCTGGGCGACGCGTTGGCGATTGCGCTCCTCGAACGGAAAGGTTTCTCGTCGGCCGATTTTCAGCGCTTCCATCCCGGCGGGAAGCTCGGGCGGCGACTATTGCGGGTCGGCGACATCATGCATTCAGGGGAGGCGGTGCCGTTGATCTCGCCAACGGCGCCGATGTCCGAGGCGATCCTCGCGATGACCGCCAAGAGCTTTGGATGCGTCGGCGTGTGCGGGACGGGTGGAGAGCTCGTCGGGGTCATCACCGACGGCGATCTTCGGCGTCACATGGATGATGGGCTTCTGTCACGTACCGTCACCGAAATCATGCACCCGAACCCGAAAACCATCGCCAGCGGCAATCTCGCCGTGGAAGCGTTGGGGCTGATGAACCGGTTTGCGATTACCGCCCTGTTTGTCGTCGACGACGAGATGCGGCCGATTGGCTTCCTGCACATGCACGACTGTCTGCGCGCTGGCATTGCATGAGGAACCTGCGACCCGCCTTGGTTCCGCGCCCGCAGCGCCGTGACGACGCGACTCCCGTCCCGGTGAGCGCCGTAACGGGTGCGATGAGCCGCCTCGCCGCAATGTGGTCGGTTGCCGGGGTCGATAATCCGTATAGCCGCCGGGTCGCGCTGTTGAAGCGGGCATTGCCCGCGCTCGGCGTCCTGTTATTGCTCCTCATCGCCGTGTGGCCCCGGCTTGCGCCGATATGGGAACGGATGCGTTTTGCCTTTCCGGCAATCGATCTGCGCGAAGCGCGCGAATTGCGCATGCTGAACCCGCGCTACGCCGGGACCGACCGGCTCGGCCGGCCCTACGTCGTTACAGCCGCTGTAGGCCATCAGGTGCCGGACAGGC
This sequence comes from Alphaproteobacteria bacterium, assembly GCA_005888425.1. Lineage (GTDB taxonomy): Bacteria > Pseudomonadota > Alphaproteobacteria > ATCC43930 > CGMCC-115725 > DATARH01. Next base: position 1,171 of record VAZF01000346.1, on the reverse strand, counting down.
AGGATCTGATGTCGCTCGAGCGCGCACGTGCCGAAATGAAATCCCACAGCGGCGCCGACATCGTTGTTACCGGCGATACCGGCATCTACCAGTCGCAGACCCAACTGCTCGATCTTCTTGGAAACGTCACGCTGACGCACGAGAACGGCACTCGCTTCGTGACGCAACGGGCTCGTCTCGACGCGGCACACAATACGGCCGAGGGCAATGATCCGGTCGAGGGACATGGGCCCTCGGGCGATATCACGGCGCAAGGATTTCGCATCTTCGACAAGGGCGATACGGTTATTTTCACGGGCAGATCGGAAACGCTGTTCCGGGGCGCGAAAATGACGACGGCAAACCCTCGCCAGCCCCCGGCAGTGCCGGTGGCCGTCGCGGCGACCGCCGCCCGTGTCGAGGCGCAGGAGCGCGCGGCGGCCCCGCGGGCCGCAAAGCCTGCATCGGAACCGCATGGGACCCCCCATCCGGCAAAGCCGGAGGTGAAGCCCTCCCGCCGCACTCCCGCCACGGCCGACGCAGTCGGCGGAAAAAGAGGCTAGCGGTGGCTCGATCGCCGCGTTTCCACTTATGTGTCCTGGCGGCAGTAACTTGGCTCGCGTTGCTCCTTGGCACGACACCCGGCCATCACGCTGCCGCTCAACTGCTAAATCCGTCGAGCGAAAACCTGCCGCTGCAGGTGCAGGCCGATTCCGGTATCGAATGGCAGCAAAACGAAAAGCTCTACATCGCCCGCGGCAATGCCGTGGCGACACGCGGACCCGCTTCGGTTCGGGCGGACACGCTGATCGCCCACTACCGCGAGGTTAAAGGCAGCAGCACGGCTGCAAGCACGGGCGGGAACACGGAGATCTACCGGGTCGAGGCGGAGGGCAACGTCACGATGACCCGGGAGGGCCAGGCGATAGTCGGTGATCGCGCTGTGTACGATTTGGATCAAGCCTTGATGGTGGTGACCGGCAAGGCGCTCAAGCTGACAACCGCAACCGATGTCGTCACCGCGCGCGACAGCCTCGAATGGTACGATCAAAAGCAGGTCGCGGTGGCCCGCGGCAACGCTGTCGCGATCCGCAACGGCAAGACCATCAAGGCCGACATCCTGACCGCTTACATGGTCAAATCAAAGCCCCCGGAGGGCAAAGCCCCGGCGCGTCCGGCAAAAGCGCCGGCC
>VAZF01000345.1 GCA_005888425.1 Alphaproteobacteria bacterium | reverse complement strand
CGTCGACGAAATGCCTCAACCAATCCGATGGGAAGGCACCGCGCTCGCGGCTGACGCTTGTTGCCATAGCTAGGCTAATATCTGGGCACCGCGCACCTTAGGTTTTTCTGATTTAAAAAAGCATGAAGTCGTGCCCGGTAGGGTTGTTGCCCAGTATTCAGTAGCTGCCGAACCAGCTTTACTCGGTAAATCGCGTCAGTCTTGTATAAAAAGGCAGCGACCGGCTGCGCATGTCAGCGGCTTGGCGGCGATATTCAGCCAGCGATAGAAAGTGCACCTGCATCAGCGGTCGTTTGGAATCGACAAGGGGGCATCGAAGCCCCCTTGCGACAAGCGCTTACCGCGATTTTTGCAGATCAGCGCGACGGCGGCGGGTGCGAGCTCGCTGAGGGCTGATCGCCGCCGGGGATACCTTGCGTCGGCGAAGGCTGTCCATAGCCGCCACCGAGCGTGCCGGGCGCCATCGGGTTGCGGGCGCCCCCGCCAGCGCGGGACAATTCCTGCGCGTTGAGCTGGTTCGCCATGCTGTCGGAGGTCGCCATCCGGGCCTTGCCGCGGCGCGCCGTCCTGCGGTGGGTCATGCGTTTGCTGTGTGCTTTGGTTGCCATCGGCGCCGGGGCAGCCGTCGAGGCGGCAGCCGGAGCGCGGGACGACGGGGTCATCGGGGCACCGCTCTGCGCCCAGACCGGGGCCGCTATCGCAAGGGCCGCCGCGATTGCGACGCCGTTCATGAGATGCTTCATGCCTTTATCCTCTGTGGGAGTTCCGGGACGATACGCTGCAAAGGGCTCGCTCAATCCGAGAATGACCCGTGTAGGTTTCGGGCCCGGAGACAACGATGCTGGTTGTTTCGTTCCCGCGAATACGCAACCTACGGGACCACATATCCGACCTCACCCGCGCCGAATAAATATGATTTGCGGTGACGGTCTTTTCAAGCGTTTGTTGAGTTCGGTGCTCCTTATGAACGTAACTGGCGAGAAAAGCTGCCGAGCGCTGGGCCGCGGGATGATGCCGGCCGCAGTGCTTCTCGTCTGCGCCATCATCGGCCCGCTCCGCGCGGCGGAACGTGACAGCCTTTCGATCGGCATCACGCAATTCCCGGCGACGTTAAACCCCAACATCGATGTGATGGCAGCGAAGAGCTATGTGCTCGGTCTGAGCTTGCGGCCGTTCACGGTCTACGATGCCGACTGGAAGCTCACATGCCTGCTTTGCACCGAGCTCCCGTCGATTTCGAACGGCCTCGCGGTTCCGGTCGATCTGCCCGGGGGTAAGAAAGGCATCGACCTCACTTACACGATCCGGGCCGATGCCAAATGGGCGGACGGGGCGCCGGTGACCACTGAGGACGTGCGCTTCACCTACGACGTCGGCCGGAACCCGCAGAGCGGGGTGAGCAACGCCGAGCTCTATCGCCGCATCGGCGGCATCGACATAAAGGACGCGCGTACATTTACGTTGCATGTCGACAAGCTGACTTTCGACTACGCGGCGATCCAGGATCTGATGCTATTGCCGGCACATATCGAGCGCGATGCCTTCGCCGATCCAGCGCAATACCGGCTGCGCACGCTTTACAACACCGAACCGACCAACCCGGGCCTCTATAACGGGCCTTACCGGGTCAGCGAATTTGTTGGCGGTTCGCACATTCTCCTTGAGCCGAACCCGCATTGGGCCGGACCCCCCGGCCGTTTTCGCCGCATCACGATCCGCACGATCGAGAACACGGCCGCGCTCGAAGCCAATCTGTTATCCGGCACGGTCGATATGATTGCCGGCGAGCTCGGCCTGCCGCTCGATGAAGGGCTCGCCTTCGCAAAGCGCCACGGTGATGCCTTCCAGATCCTCTATAAGCCCGGCCTTGTCTACGAACACATCGATCTAAACCTCGGCCGGCCCGCCTTGGCCGACCTGCAAGTGCGCGAGGCATTGATCCTGGGGCTCGACCGCGAGGCTATCAGCCGGCAGCTCTTTGACGGGCGGCAGCCGGTCGCCGCCAGCTTCGTGAACCCGCTTGATCTCGGTTACACGGACGATGTGCCGCGCTATCGCTTTGAGCCGATCCGCGCCGAGGCTCTGCTGGAGGCCGCCGGATGGGGCAAGGGAGGCGATGGGATCCGGCGCAACGCTGAGGGGCAGCGGCTGTCCTTTGAGCTGATGACGACGGCGGGAAACCGCTCACGCGAACTGGTCGAGCAGGTGCTGCAGAGCCAATGGCGGCGGATCGGCGTCGATATCCGCATCAAGAACGAGCCGGCCCGTGTGCTGTTCGGCGAAACGCTGCCGCATCGCCGGTTCGACATGGCGATGTACGCCTGGATCAGCTCACCGGAAAACGTGCCGCGCTCCATCCTGCATTCGAGCGAGATCCCAAGCGAGGCCAACGGCTTTGTCGGCCAGAATGCGACGGGCTACGCGAACCCTGAGATGGATCGGCTGATCGACGCGCTCGAAATCGAGCTCGAGGCCGACAAGCGCAAAGCGCTGTGGGCGGAGGCGCAGCGTCTCTACGCGACCGAATTGCCCTCCCTGCCGCTCTATTTCCGCTCGGATGTGTTCGTCTTGCCGAAATGGCTGAGCGGCGTTCGCCCGACAGGCAACCAATCGCCGACGACTTTGTGGATCACCGATTGGTCGGCGCAGCCGTAATGCGATGATCCGCTACACCGCGATACGGCTCGTCGAAATCGCCGCGATTCTCGTCCTGCTGTCGTTCATTGTGTACGCGCTGATCGGTCTGATGCCCGGCGATCCGATCGATCTGATGCGCTCGTCGGATCCGCGCATGAGCGCTGCAGATGCGGCGCGGCTGAAGGCGCTTTACGGCCTGGATCAGCCGCTGCTCTTGCGCTACGCCGGCTGGGCGCGGCAGGCGCTTGCCGGTGATCTCGGCTATTCGCGGCTCTTCTCCGTCCCGGTTTGGGGAGCGCTGCTGCCGCGGCTCGGCAATTCCCTGATGCTAATGCTGCCGAGCTTCGTTCTCGCTTTTGCGCTTGCGCTGGGGCTCGGGACGGCGGCGGCGCGGCGTCCCGGTTCGCGGCTCGATGCGGCGGTCAATCTGTTCTGCTTTGCCGGCATATCATTGCCGACCTTTTGGCTCGCGCTGATCCTGATCCTCGTTTTCGCCGCCGGGCTCGGCTGGCTTCCGGCGAGCGGCATCGCAACTGCCGGAATCAACGATGCCGCCGACCGCCTGCGCCATCTGGTGCTGCCGGTGGCGACCCTGACGCTCGTCAGCGCGGCGAGCTACACGCGTTATGTGCGGGCCGCAATGCGCGAGGCGCTCGCGCAGGACCATATCCGCACCGCGCGCGCCAAGGGAGCGAGCGAGGCGCGGGTGGTGCTACACCACGCGTTGCGCAGTGCGCTCGTGCCGGTCACGACAATCCTGGCGCTATCGTTTGGCGGATTGGTCTCTGGCGCGCTCGTGACCGAGACGATGTTCGGCTATCCCGGAATGGGCAAGCTGATCTTCGATGCCGTCATGGGCAATGACTACAATCTGGCGCTGGCGGCCCTGCTGCTCGCCGCGGCGGTGACGATGGCCGCCAACCTCGCTGCCGATCTCGCCTACGCCTGGCTCGACCCGCGCGTCTCCTACCGGTGAAAGCGCCACTGTTTCTGCTGCTTGCGATCGCGGCTGCATCGTTTGCCGCGCCGCTCGTGGGGGCGGTTGCCGGCATCGATCCCAACATGGTCGATCTGTTGGACCGGTTGTCCGGGCCGTCTCTCATGCACCCGCTCGGCACCGACGAGCTGGGCCGCGATGTCTTGGTACGGCTGCTTGGCGGCGGCCGGGTATCGCTCGTCATCGGCGTCGCGGCGGCACTCGCCGCGGCGGCGCTCGGCACGCTTGTCGGGCTCGCAGCGGGTTATCTCGGCGGCTGGACCGATCGGGTATTGATGCGCGGCACCGACGCCATCATCGCGTTGCCGCTGTTGCCGTTGCTGATTGTGCTGGCCGCGCTCGATCTGCATAAGCTCGGCCTGCCCGAGCGCGTCATTCAATCCGACGAGATCAGCGTCATTCGGATCGTAGCGCTCGCCGTGCTGGTCGGCTGGACGACGGCGGCGCGGCTGGTGCGCGGCGCCACGCTCGTCACCCGCAACCGCGATTTCGTTCGCGCCGCACGTAGCCTCGGCGCCGGCGTGCCGCATATCCTGTGGCTACATATCTTGCCGAATGTGCTCGGACCGCTGATCGTCGCGACGACGCTCAGCGTCGGCGACGTGATCCTGTTCGAATCGGTCCTGAGCTTTCTCGGGCTCGGCGTGCAGCCGCCGCTGTCGAGCTGGGGCAGCATGCTGAGCAACGCCCAGGAGCTGATCGCCACGGCGCCGATGCTGGCGGTCTACCCTGGGCTGCTGATCTTCCTGACCGTGGTCGCCTGCAATCTGCTGGGCGACCGTTTGCAGCAGCGGGTCGATCCGGCGGCGGCGAGCAGACGCTGGTCGACAAAGAAAAACCGCCGCGCGGAGCGCGGCGGTGAGAGAGCGCCAGGGCCGTTCTAGGCCCCGGCGATGTCGGTCTGATCGTTAGGGCCAGACGATCTCGACGCGGCGGTTCTGCGGCTCGCGCACACCGTCGGCGGTCGGTACGCGCTGGTCGTTCTTGCCGCGGCCGCTGACGTCCATGGCCTGGCGCGGGACGCCGAACCGGCCCAGCGCGTTGGCGACGTTGTTGGCGCGCCGCTCGGAGAGCCGCTGGTTGTAGCCGGCGGAGCCCGAGGCGTCGGTGTAGCCGGTCACGTGGATCGTGACCATGCCTCCGGCGCGCCACGCATCGGCGGCCTGGTTGATGACGCGCATGCCGTCAGGCGTGATCGTGTCCTTGTCCCAATCGAAGAAGACGAGGAACACTTGACGCTGCACGACCGGCGGCGGCGGCGGGGCTGGCGGCGCCGGCGGCGGTGCACCGAAGCGGACGCTCAAGCTCGCGACGACGTTATGCGTGCTGTACTCGGACTTGTACTTGACGCCGCCGATCGCTTTGAAGGTCGGATCGGTCGTCGCCAGATAGCGGTAGTCGAGGTCGAAGGCCAGGGCAGGGTTAATGTTATACCGGATGCCGGCGATCCCCTGATACCCGAACTGCCAATCCGAGCTCGATGCGATCGTCACATCGGCGAGCGGAGGTTTTGTCGCGATCGAATCGTGCAGATTGACCGCGCCGATGCCAAAGCCGAGATGCGGGCTGACGATCCAGCCGAGCGGGAAGTCGTAGATCGCATTCGTCATCAGCGCGTAACGGTTGCGCTCCCCAGTCACCGGGATCGATCCGCCGAGGGCGGCGAGCCTGGTCGCATGATTGTTAGCGAAGCTGAATTCCTCTTCGAAGCGGATCGGGCCCCATTCGTAGCCGGCGCGGGCGCCGACATTGAACCCGTCGCTAAGGCGCTCGGTCAGCTTGACGGAGCCTACCCTGTCCGAGATGTTGTCGGTCAGAGCAGTCCAGCCACCCTCGATCCCAAAGTAGAGAGCTCCGGGCCCACTGGGCATGACGAACCATTGCGCTTGTGCGTCCGCCCAGCTGAACGCCATGGCGATGGCGACGCCGGCGCCTAGCAGAATGCGTTTTCTCATCACCTTTACCTCCGGCCCCAATACGCGTACGACGATGGTTACACCAACGCCGTTGCGTCATGTTTAGCATCGACCTCTGCGTTGGCAATCGGTTTTTAGCTCGCCAAGCCCGTCAATTCAGCTAATGCCGATGACAGCGACATTCGTGCAACAGTTTGGCGGCAAAACTGGCGGAATCCGAAGGATTGGGCGCGGCATTTGAGCAACACTCAAGCATAAGCCGAGTGCGCTCGGGCAAGCCATACAATGATCGCTAAGCGGCGCTTCGGGCGGGTTTCCGGACGCCGCCAGGCGGCCGGGATGCCGGCGCCTGTTCAACGTGGAGTAAAACAGCCAAGGCTCGCGGCGGTTCCGCGCCCAGCGGCCGCTCACGCGTCCTCGCCGAGCGACAGCAGGCTCGCATTGCCGCCGGCGGCGGTCGTATCGATCGAGACGGTCCGCTCGACCGCGAAGCGGTGCAGATAGCGCGGCCCGCCGGCCTTTGGCCCGGTGCCGCTGAGCCGCTCCCCGCCAAAGGGCTGCACCCCGACAGCCGCGCCGATCATCGTGCGGTTGACATAGGTGTTGCCGACCCCGAGCCGGCTCAGGACATGCCGGACGGTCTCGTCGATCCGGCTGTGAATACCGAGGGTTAGGGCATAGCCGGTCGCGGCGATCTCGTCACAGACCGCGTCCAGCCGGTCGGCGCGCCACCGGACGACATGCAGAATCGGACCAAACACCTCGCGCTCGAGGCGGCCCGCGTTGTCGATCTCGAAAGCGCGCGGCGCGAAAAAGGTGCCATGCTCGGTGCCGGCGGGCAGCGGGCATTGGTAGAGGAGCCGGCCCTCGCGCGCCATGCGGGCGGCGTGCCGTTCGAGCGCTTGCCGCGCCGGCTCGTCGATGACCGGGCCCACATCGGTGGCGAGCAAAGCCGGATCGCCGATCCTGAGCTCCGCCATCGCGCCTGCCAGCATTGGCAGCAGCCGATCGGCGATGTCGTCCTGCACATAAAGAAGGCGCAAGGCCGAGCAGCGCTGCCCGGCGCTGTCGAAAGCGGAAACGAGAGTGTCGGCGACGACCTGCTCGGCGAGGGCCGACGAATCGACGATCATCGCATTCTGCCCACCGGTTTCGGCGATCAGCGGCGCGATCGGACCCGGGCGGGCCGCCAGGCTCTGGTTGATCGCGCGCCCGGTCTCGGTCGAGCCGGTAAACGCGACCCCGGCGATTCGCGGATCGGCGACCAGCGCGGCGCCGACCGTTTCGCCGTCTCCCGGCAACAGATGCAAGACATCGCCCGGTATGCCAGCCGCCAGCAGATGCCGCACCGCCGCGGCAGCGACGAGCGGGGTCTGTTCGGCCGCCTTGGCAATGACGGCATTGCCGGCGGCGAGCGCGGCCGCGATCTGGCCGGTGAAGATCGACAGCGGAAAATTCCACGGCGAGATGCAGGCGAAGACGCCGCGACCGTGCAGCCCGATCTCATCCTGCTCGCCGGTCGGGCCGGGCAGGCGCTGCGGCATGGCGAATTCGGCGCGCGCGCGGGCCGCGTAATAGCGCAGGAAATCGACGGCCTCGCGCACCTCCGACAAGGCGGCCGGTACGGTGCGGCCGCCCTCGCGAATGATCAGCGCCATCAGCGCGGCGCGGTGCTGCTCGTAGAGATCGGCGGCGCGTTCGAGAATGGCGGCGCGCTGTTCGGCTGGCGTATTGTTCCAACTCGGCGCGGCATGCACAGCGCGGGCGAGCGCCTGTTCGACCGCCCCCGGTCCGGCCGCGACAACGGTCCCGATCTGGCGGCGGCGGTCGCTGGGATCGAAGACCGAGATTTTAGTGCCGGCGAGTTCCGTGCCGCCGACAATCGGCGCGGCACGCGCGGGCAGGCGTAATGCCTCGGCGAGGCCCTTCCGCAAATCGGCCATGGCGCGCGGATCGGCGAGATCGAGCCCCTGAGAGTTGCACCGCTCGGGCTGGAACAGATCGCGCGGGAGCGGGATCTTGGGGTGCGGCTTCCGCGGCAATGCCGCGAGCCGCGCAATCGGGTCGGCGACGATCTCATCGATCGGCGCGCGCTCGTCGACGATGCGGTTGACGAAAGAGGTGTTGGCGCCGTTTTCGAGAAGGCGGCGCACGAGATAGGCGAGCAGATCTTCGTGACCGCCGACCGGAGCGTAGACGCGGCACGGCCGGTTCATCTTGTCCCGGCCGACGACCTCGTCATAGAGCGCCTCGCCCATGCCGTGCAGGCGCTGAAATTCCCAATCGGTTCGCCCGCCGCTCAATTCGAGGATTGCGGCGAGGGAGTGCGCGTTATGCGTCGCGAGCTGCGGATAGAGCGCGCTACCGGCGGCGAATAGCTGCTTGGCGCAGGCGAGGTAGGAGACATCGGTCGCGAGCTTGCGCGTGAACACCGGATAGCCGTCAAGCCCACGCTCCTGCGCGCGTTTGATCTCGGTGTCCCAATAGGCGCCTTTGACCAGGCGCACCATCAGCCGGCGGTTGGCTCGTCGCGCCAGATCGGCGAGCCAATCGACCAGCGGCAACGCACGCTTTTGATAGGCCTGCACGGCGAGGCCGAGCCCGTCCCAGCCGGCGAGCTCGGGCGCGAGCGCCAATGCCTCGACGATGTCGAGCATCGGTTCGAGCCGGTCGGCCTCCTCGGCGTCGATCGTGAAGCCGATCCCGGCATCGCGCGCGTGCCGCGCCAAGCCGAGCAGCACCGGCAGCAATTCGCGCGCGATCCGCTCGCGCTGCGCGATCTCGTAGCGCGGATGCAAGGCCGACAGCTTGACCGAGATGCCGGGCGCCGCCTCGATCGAGGCCCCAGCGGCCGCGCCGCCGATCGCGGCGATCGCATGCGCATAGGCGGCATGGTAGCGCTCTGCGTCGGGCATCGTGCGCGCCGCCTCGCCGAGCATGTCATAGGAATGGCGATAGCCGTGCCGCTCGGGCTCGCGCGCGCGGTCGAGCGCCTCCTCGATCGTGCGTCCCATGACGAACTGGCCGGCGAGGATGCGCATCGCCGCGGTCACCGCCTGGCGCCATACCGGCTCGCTCGAGCGTGCGATCAGGCGACGCAGGGCATCGCCGACATGATTCTCATTTTCGGGGCGCAACAGCCGCCCGGTCAGCATCAAAGCCCAGGTCGAGGCATTGACGAACAGCGAGCCGGAATGGCCGAGATGGCTGTGCCAATCGGCGGC
>VAZF01000344.1 GCA_005888425.1 Alphaproteobacteria bacterium | reverse complement strand
CAATCCCGGGTCTGCATCTGTCATGTCAGCCTCCGAATTTTCCCGTGAGCCTAGTCTCAGCCGGGGCGCGGCGCCCGGATAATTGACATGCCGGACCTGCCGGCGATCTTATCGGCCTCGGCAGAGAGCGCAGGAGGCGGCGGTGGAAAGAAGAAAGCTCGGCAGGACCGGTCTCGACGTATCGCTGCTCGGCTTTGGCTGCGGCGCGGTCGGTGGGTTGATGACCAAGGGCGCCGCCGCCGATCAGGAGCGCGCCATCGCGCGCGCGGTCGAGCTCGGCATCAATTATTTCGACACGGCGCAGATGTATGGCGATGGCGAGAGCGAGAAGAACCTCGGCAGGGTGCTGAAGGCGCTGAAGCCGAATGTTTATGTCGGCACGAAGGTGCGGCTGCCGCCGACCGAGCGCGGCAAGATCGGCCAGGCGATCGCCGCATCGCTGGAAGCCAGCCTCAAGCGCATGCAGCGCGACTCGATCGACCTGTTCCAATTCCACAATGCGATCGTCGGCACGACAAAGGGCGCAGATTTCGGTGTCGATGCCGTGTTGGAGGAGGTCGTGCCGGCGTTCCAGCGGTTGCGCGACCAGGGCAAGTTCCGCTTCTTTGGCATTACCGCGAATGGCGAGACCGCGGCATTGCTCCGCGTCATCGATGCGCGCGCCTTCGATACGGGCCAGGCCAGCTACAATCTGTTGAACCCGAGCCCGGGCGCGCCGGTGCCGGCAAATTTCCCGGCGCAGGATTATCAGAACCTGCTCGGGCATGCGCAGGCGGCCGGCATGGGAATCATCAACATCCGAGTCCTCGCGGGCGGCGCGCTGAGCGGCACCGAGGAACGGCATCCGTTGGGATCGCCGCCGCCGGCGCCGATCGGCTCCGGCTCTGATTACCGCCGTGATGTGGAGCGGGCGCGCCGCTTCGAGCCGCTGGTGCGCGACGGGCATGCCGAGACCCTGATCGAAGCCTCGCTGCGCTATGTCATCGCGCATCCGGCGGTCTCGACCGTGCTTGTCGGCTACTCGACGATGGACCATCTCGAATATGCGGCGCGCTCCATCGAGAAGGGGCCGCTGTCGCCGGCCGCCCTCGCCAGGATTGCCGAGATCCAGCGCGGTTTTGCCGGCGAGCCACGCTAAGGGTTGCTGAGGAGCGAGGTACGGACGATGCGGATAATTCCGACCGGCGAGACGCTCGGCGCAACCATCGCCGGGGTCGACCTGGCAAAGCCGCTCGGGGCGCGCGATTTCGCCGAGATCCTGCGCGCGCTCGGCGAGCACAGCGTCTTGCGTTTCCCGGCGCAGCAGCTCGACGCGACGCAATTGAAGGCGTTTGCCGGCCGCTTTGGCGCGCTCGAGATCAATGTCGCCGGCACGTTTCAGGAGCCGGGCCATCCCGAAGTGATGATCCTGTCGAACATCGTCGAGAACGGCCGGCCGATCGGCGCGCGCGACGCCGGCCAGGACTGGCACACCGACATGTCGTACAGCGAGACGATCGCGCTCGCCAACGTTCTTTACGCGCTGAAGGTGCCGCGCCGTAACGGCGTCGCGCTGGGCGGCACCGAATTCGCCAACATGCAGGCGGCGTACGAGGCACTGCCGGCGGATTTGAAGACGCGGCTCGACGGCATGACCGTCTTGCACGATTTCAACAAATTCTGGGAGATGATGCGGCAGCGGCCGGGCAGTTGGCGCCCGCCGCTCTCGGGAGAGCAGCGCCGGAAAAAGCCGCCGGTGTCGCACCCGATCTTTTTGACGCACCCGATCACCGGCAGGAAGGTGCTCTACGCCAATCCGGGTTATGCGATCCGCATCAACGAATTGCCGGAGCGCGATAGCGACGAGATTTTGCCGTTTCTGTTCGAGCATCAATTGCAGCCGCGCTTCCGGTATGTGCACCGCTGGGCCGAGGGCGATGTGCTGTTCTGGGATGACATCGCCACGTTGCACAACGCGCATGCCGATTACGGCCCGGAGGAGCACCGGCTGATCATGCGCTGTCAGGTCATGGCTGACAGGATCTTCGACCCGGCCTTCGTCCGCGCCGCGCTTGATGAACGGGCCGCGGCAGCTCAATGAGCTACCCAGCTCGTCATTCCGGGGCGCCGCGCAGCGGCGAGCCCGAAATCCATTTTCCAGAAGCCTGTGTTCATGGATTCCGGGCCCGTCCCCTTCGGGGCCGTCCCGGAATGACGTAGGAATGCGTTTATGAACCTGGCGGCGTTGCTGTTCGATGTGGCGCGGCGGCTGCCCGAGCAGCCGGCGGTCAGCGACGACCGGCAATCCTGGAATTACCGCGAGCTGGCGCGGCGTATCGCCGGGGTCGCCGGCGGGTTGCGGGCGCGCGGTCTTCGGCCCGGCGACCGCGTGCTGTTGTCGCTCGAAAATTGCGGCGAGTTCTTCGAGTTGCTGTTCGGCTGCTGGGCGGCGGGGCTTTGCGCCGTACCCGCCAATGCGCGGCTGCATCCGCGCGAAGTCGAGTACATCGCCGAAAATTCCGGCGCGCGATTGCTGATCGCAACGCCGGGGTTGGCCGAGGTACTGGCGCCGCTCGCCGGCTCGGTTGATACGCTCGACGCGGTCATCTCGACGCGAACCGCGGAATACGACGCGCTGGTGACAACGTCCGAGCCGATGCATCCAGAAACCGGCGGTGCGGCCAACTCCGCCTGGCTGTTCTACACCTCGGGCACGACCGGCAGGCCGAAAGGCGCGGTGCTGACAGACCGAAATCTGCTGTTTATGAGCCAGTGCTATTACGCCGATATCGACCGGCTCGACGAGCGCGACACGCATCTCTGCGCCGCACCGGTGTCGCACGGCGCCGGACTTTACGCGCTGCCCTTCCTGTTGCAAGGCGCGCATCAGATCGTCTTGCCGCATTTCGAGGTGACGGCGATCCTCGACATGATCGCGCGGCACGAACGCGTCTCGTTCTTCGCGGCGCCGACAATGTTGACGCGGCTCGCGCATGCGCCCGAGGTGCCCGGCGCCGCTCTCGCCAATCTGAAAACGATCTATTACGGCGGCGGCCCGATGTATGTCGCCGATCTCGAAAAGGCGCTCGGGCTGTTCGGGCCGCGGCTCTATCAGCTGTTTGGTCAGGGCGAGTCGCCGATGACGATCACCGGGCTCAATCAGCGCCTGCATGCCGACAGCGCGCATCCGCGCTGGCGCGAGCGGCTCGGCTCCTGCGGTGTCGCGCGCACCGGCGTGCTGGTCAGGGTCGTCGACGAAGACGACCGCGAATTGCCGCCCGGCGCGGTCGGCGAGATCGTCACAAAAAGCGACTGCGTCATGGAAGGCTATTGGCAGAACCCGGAAGCCAATGCCGAAACCCTGCGCGGCGGCTGGCTGCACACCGGCGATCTCGGCAGCCTGGACGAGGACGGGTTTCTGACATTGCGCGACCGCTCGAAGGACATGATCATTTCGGGTGGCAGCAACATCTATCCGCGCGAGATCGAGGAGGTGTTGCTGCGCCATCCCGATGTCGTCGAAGCCTCGGTCGTCGGCCGACCGCACCCGGATTGGGGCGAGGAGGTCGTCGCGTTTGTTGTCGCGAAGCCTGAAACTAAGGTGCCGGAAGCCGCGCTCGACAAGCTCTGCCTCGACCATATCGC
>VAZF01000343.1 GCA_005888425.1 Alphaproteobacteria bacterium | reverse complement strand
CGATCGGGCCTACATCTTGCATGAAGGCCGGGTGCTGATGGAGGGCGCCCCCGACGAGATCGTCGCCGACGCCGATGTCAGGCGCGTTTACCTGGGCGAACGATTCAGCCTATAAGCCGGCTCCCGGCGGAGCGCTTTGTGAATAGAATCGGCCTTTCTCAACGGCTTGAGCTGCGCCAGAGCCAAACTCTGGTCATGACGCCGCAGCTGCAGCAGGCGATTAAGATGCTGCAGCTGTCCAACCTCGAGCTGAATGCGCTGATTGAGGGCGAGATCGAGCAGAACCCGCTCCTGGAGCAGGGCGAGCGCGAACCCGAAGACCAGGCCGAACCGGGAAGCGAGCCGCCGGAAGATGGACGGGTGATCGATGGCGCAATGACCGGTCTTTCGGAGCCGTCGGCGGTAGAGGCGACTTCAGACGGGGTTGACGATTGGCGGGCGGCGGCCGGCGAAGAGGGAGACGGCACGGCCGAAATCGCCGGCGATGCATCCTGGCGCAGCCGTAATGGCTCTGGGTATTCCGGAGAAGCGCCCGGGATTGACCAAACCGCAAGTCGGCCGCGCACCCTCCGCGAGCACCTGATCGAACAGATCGGCGCCGATCTTCCCGACCAAGCTGACCGGGTCATCGCCCTCCATCTGCTCGACCAGCTCGATGAGGCCGGCTATCTGCAGGGCGGCCTCGACGGCGCCGCGGAGCGGCTTGGCTGCGCGCCGGAGCGCATCGAGCGCGTGCTGGCGCGCCTGCAGGAATTCGATCCGCCCGGCGTCTTTGCCCGCGATCTCGCCGAATGCCTGGCATTGCAATTGCGGGACCGCAACCGGCTCGACCCGGCGATGCAGCGTCTCCTCGACAATCTACCGCTGTTGGCGGCGCGCAATGGCGCCGCGCTCATGCGGATCTGCGGTGTCGATGCCGAGGATCTGGCGGAAATGGTCGCCGAAATCAAATGCCTCGATCCGCGGCCCGGCTTCGCCTTCGACCCGCCGCTCGCCCCACCCGTGGTCCCGGACATCATCATGCGAGCCCAGCTCCGGGGCGGCTGGGCGGTTGAGCTCAATGCCGAGACATTGCCGCGAGTGCTGGTCAACAATCGCTACTACGCCCGCATCAGGCGGACGGCCTTGAACAAGATCGAGCGCGAATACCTGACCGAGCGCATGCAAGCGGCGAACTGGCTCATCAAGGCGCTGCACCAGCGCGCCGTGACGATCCTGAAGGTTGCCACCGAGATAGTGCAGCAGCAGGAGGGCTTTTTCCGCGACGGTGTCCAATCGTTGCGGCCGCTGATCCTGCGCGACATCGCGGACGCGATCGGCATGCATGAAAGCACCGTCAGCCGGGTCACGACTAACAAGTACATCGCAACGCCGCGCGGGCTCTTCGAGCTGAAGTATTTCTTTACGTCGGCGATCGCCGCCTCGCGCGGCGGCGATGCGCATTCCGCCGAGGCGGTGCGGTTCCGGATCCGCAATCTGATCGAGGGTGAGCCATCAGACAGCACGCTGTCCGACGAGCGTATCGTCGAACTGTTGCAGCAGGGTGGAGTCGATATCGCGCGCCGCACCGTCGCCAAGTATCGCGAGGCGATGCGGATTCCCTCCTCAGTGCAACGGCGCCGCGAGAAGATGCTGAGCTTATGACCCTCTTGCGCGAATACCGTGCTTGACCCGGGTTCGCGGATGCCCAATTTGGGTTCAAACGCGCAGCAATGAGCGATGCGCCGAGCGAGCGGTTCTGACATGCAGCTGACGGTCACCGGAAAGCAGCTTGGTGTCGGCGAGGCGCTGCGGAGCCATGTCGAAGCCAGCCTCGAGGCTCTTCTCATCAAATACTTTGGGAGTGCGATCGAGGCGCACGCCGTCTTCGCCCGAGAGGCGCATCTGATCCGCGCCGATCTCTCCGTGCATATCGGCCGCGGCATCATGGTCAAAAGCGCTGCCAACGCGACCGATTACTATCCAGCCTTTGATGCCGCAGCCGAGCGGCTGGCAAAACAATTGCGCCGCTACAAGCGCCGGCTGCGGGACCATCACGCACGCCTTCGCAATCAGCCGGAGGAGCTTGAGACCGCACGGTCGTTTGTCCTTGCGGCGGCCGAAGAGGAGCCGGATTCGGAGCCGGTCATCGACGGGCAGGCGACAGCCCCCGCCGTCATCGCTGAGATGAGTACTGATTTACCGAGGCTGACAGTTGGCGAAGCCGTGATGCGGATGGATCTGGCGGATGCGCCGGTTTTGCTGTTCCGCAACCGCGCGCATGGCGAGCTCAACCTTGTTTATCGACGAAGCGACGGCAATATCGGCTGGATTGACCCGGCACTCGAGGCTGGCCGTAGCGCGTCCAGGAAAGCGGGTCGTGCGAACCGATAAGCATCTTGTCGTGTTTCTCTGGCTGTTCGAGGCATGCCGGGAACTATCCTGCGAGGCCGTTGTAGGCTAGGGCCGAGGTTTGGAACGATGGAGATTGCCGACCTGCTCACGCCGCGAACCGTGATCCCGCAATTGCGGGTGACCGGGAAGAAACAGGCCCTGCAGGAAATTGCCAGGCGCGCCGCGGTGATTACGGGCTGCGGCGAGCGGCAGATTTACGAGGTACTCGCCGAACGCGAGCGGCTCGGCAGCACCGGGATTGGCCGCGGTGTCGCCGTGCCGCATGGCAAGTTGTCCGAGCTTAACCGGCTATTCGGGGTGTTCGCGCGACTCGATCGCCCGATCCCGTTCGAGGCGGTCGATGACCAGCCGGTTGACCTCATTTTTGTGCTGCTGGCGCCCGCCAACCCCCGGAGCGAGCATCTGACGGCGCTCGCCATGGTGTCGCGCCGGCTGCGTGATCGCACGATCTGCGAGAAGCTCAGGGGAACCGATAAGGCGGACGCGCTTTACGCCCTACTGACCGACCGCACCGAAAGCCACGCCGCCTAGCAGCCGCCGGCTTCAGCCTGTGCCGGTGCGGCGCTCTCCACGAGATGGGTGAGCGCATAGGCCCCGAAGAAACGCCCGTCCATTGGCTTGGCGAACAGAAAGCCCTGGCCGAAGCCGCAGCCGGCCTCGCGTAAGGTATCGCGCTGGAGTGCGGTCTCGACACCCTCTGCGACGACATCGGCGCCATAAATCTGAGCAATCTTCAAGAGCGCCAGCACCAGCTCCTTGCCCTCGATAGTGTCGAGGCGCGCGGTGAAGTCACAATCGATCTTGATTGTGTCGACGGCATACTGGCGCAACGCTCCCAGCGCCGAGTAGCCGGTCCCGAAATCGTCGAGCGCGATTTGAATGCCGAGGTCACGCAGCTCGCTCAAGACACCGCGGGACATTTCCGGATTGCGCATGAACGCCGACTCCGTCAGTTCCATTTTTAGCCGGTCGAGCGGGAAGCCTCCTTCGTTGATCTCGTTCAGCGCGGCGACCAATGGCGCGGGGTCGTTGAACTGCCGCGGCGACACGTTCACGCTGACCCAATCGACCATCGCGCGCCCATAGAGCATCTGCCAGACCTGCATCTGGCGCACAACGTCGCGAATGACCCAACAGCCCACCTGCACGATCAGCCCGCTCTCTTCGAGCAGCGGCAGGAAAACGGCGGGTGGCACGAGGCCGTCGCTCGGATGGTTCCAGCGCAGGAGAGCTTCGGCGCCGACCACTCGGCCGTCTTTGAGGTTCAGGATCGGTTGGTAATGCAGCACAAACTCTCCCTCATCGACCGCGCGGTGCAGCTGATCCAACATGCGAAGGCGGCGACCCATCGCGCTTGTCAGCGCCGGCTCCCAGATCTTTGAACTATTCGGGCCGCGCAATTTGGCTTCCTGCAGAGCCACGTCGAGGTCCCGGAGCACATCGTCTTCGCCGCGTTGAGCGGGACCGGTAATCAGATACCCGACGCTCGCGGTCAGCCGGATCCGCTGGTCGCCCGCGAGGATCGGCGCGCGCACGACCTGCAACAGCCGCCGCGCGAAAATTTCGGCATCGGCCGGGCTGGCCGGCCTGCCGAGAACCACCCCGAATTCATCGGCCCCGAGACGGGTGACGAGATCGGCGTGTACCTGGCCAGGCGCACCACCCGACCCGGCGGCAAGCAGCGCGCGCGATCGGGTGCTGGTGATGAGTCGTGTCGCGACCGTCTTTAGAACCGCATCGCCCACACGGGCGCCATACAGGTCGTTGACCCCTTTAAAATTATCAATATCGAGGAGAAACATCGCGGTGCCGGTGGCACTTGCCTCGAGCATCGAGCCGACACGAGCAAGAAAGGTTGCGCGCCCTGCGATCCCCGTCAGCTGATCCGGCGCCTCTTCGATTACCTGTTGGTTTGCGGCTGCGGCGATCTCATGCAATGCCGCGAGGACACCGATAACCGTTCCGTCTGCCGTGACGCGAGGGCGCAGGCTGACAAGCTGCTGATGCACCACGCCGTCGATTTCGATGTGCACGTAGCCTTCGACGGTGTCGCCGGCTAGCGCACGGCTCTGCAGTTCGGCGATGCCG
>VAZF01000342.1 GCA_005888425.1 Alphaproteobacteria bacterium | reverse complement strand
GAGACGCATGGCCGACACGATCCCTGCGTCGGCATCCGTGCCGTGCCGGTCGGCGAAGCGATGATGGCCGTTGTGCTCGCCGATCACCTGTTGCGCTATCGCGCGATCGGCGGCGCGGTTTAGGGCAAGAAAAATCCCTCTCCCGCTAGCGGCGGGAGAGGGACAGAGAGAGGTTTCTCAGCCTTCGTTCTTGCCGAGATCGAGCCCGACATATTGCGTGACGCCATGCCGGTTGAGCAGCAGGAGCGCGCTCTTCCGAGGCGAGCTGGCCGCCTCCTTGAGCTTCTGCGCGGCCTCCTGCGGCGTGCCGACCGGCTGCTGATTGATCGCCAAGACGACATCGCCGCGCGTCAACCCCAGCGCGTCGGCGGCGCTGCCGTCATCGACGCTGGTGATCACGACGCCAGTGATGTCGCGTCCGAGATGCAGCTCGCGGCGCATGTCGGCCGTCATCGACCCAAAGTGCAGGCCCGCCGCCTGGGCGCGGTCCTCGTCGGATTGTGCGCCGTTGCCGGAAGCTGCGGCGACGCGCGGGTTTTCCGGCGCTTCGCCGACCTTGGCCTGCAACTCTGTCTTCTGGCCGTTGCGCCAGACCGTCAGCGTCGCGGCCGAGCCTGGCGCCATCGCCGAAACCGCGCGAGGCAGGTCGCGGAGCTGGGTGATCTCGGTGCCGTTGAACGACAGGACGACGTCGCCCTGCTTGAGGCCGGCCTCGGCGCCTGGGCTGTTGGCGGTGACCGCCGCGATCAGCGCGCCGTGCTGCCCCTGCAGGCCAAGGCTCGCCGCGATTGCCGGCGTCATCTCCTGGATCTGGACGCCGAGCCAACCGCGGCTGACCTTGCCGTGCTGCTCGAGTTGCGCGACGACGGTCTTCGCGACGTTGGACGGCACCGCAAAGCCGATGCCGACGCTGCCGCCATTCGGCGAGTAGATCGCGGTGTTGATGCCGATGACCTCGCCCTTCAGGTTAAAGGTCGGGCCCCCGGAATTGCCTCGGTTGATCGGCGCGTCGATCTGCAGGAAATCGTCGAACTGGCCGGCGTGGATGTCGCGGCCGCGCGCCGAGATGATGCCGGTCGTTACCGAGCCGCCGAGCCCGAACGGATTGCCGACCGCGATGACCCAATCGCCGATCTGCGCCGCGTTGCTGTCGCCAAGACTGACATAGGGCAGCGGCTTGTCGGCCTTGATCTTCAGGACCGCGATGTCGGTGCGCGGGTCGCGGCCGATAATCTTCGCGGTGTACTTGGTGTTGTCTTGCAAGGTGACGGAGACCTTTGCGGCTTCACCGACGACGTGATTGTTGGTCACGACGGTGCCGGACGGGTCGATGATGAAGCCCGAGCCGAGCGCGATGCGGCCGGAGCCGCTTCCCTCGTCATTGGGCCCGCCGCCGAACGGGTGCGGCATCGGCTGCCCCTGGCCGCCATGCTGGTCGAAGAAGCGGCGCAGGAAATCGTCAAATGGCGCGCCACCGCGGAAGTCCTCGGGCATCTGGGCCGAGGTCGCGGCCGAGCCGGGCGCCATCGCCGAAACCGCGCGAGGCAGGTCGCGGAGCTGGGTGATCTCGGTGCCGTTGAACGACAGGACGACGTCGCCCTGCTTGAGGCCGGCCTCGGCGCCTGGGCTGTTGGCGGTGACCGCCGCGATCAGCGCGCCGTGCTGCCCCTGCAGGCCAAGGCTCGCCGCGATTGCCGGCGTCATCTCCTGGATCTGGACGCCGAGCCAGCCGCGGCTGACCTTGCCGTGCTGCTCGAGTTGCGCGACGACGGTCTTCGCGACGTTGGACGGCACCGCAAAGCCGATGCCGACGCTGCCGCCATTCGGCGAGTAGATCGCGGTGTTGATGCCGATGACCTCGCCCTTCAGGTTAAAGGTCGGGCCCCCGGAATTGCCTCGGTTGATCGGCGCGTCGATCTGCAGGAAATCGTCGAACTGGCCGGCGTGGATGTCGCGGCCGCGCGCCGAGATGATGCCGGTCGTTACCGAGCCGCCGAGCCCGAACGGATTGCCGACCGCGATGACCCAATCGCCGATCTGCGCCGCGTTGCTGTCGCCAAGACTGACATAGGGCAGCGGCTTGTCGGCCTTGATCTTCAGGACCGCGATGTCGGTGCGCGGGTCGCGGCCGATAATCTTCGCGGTGTACTTGGTGTTGTCTTGCAAGGTGACGGAGACCTTTGCGGCTTCACCGACGACGTGATTGTTGGTCACGACGGTGCCGGACGGGTCGATGATGAAGCCCGAGCCGAGCGCGATGCGGCCGGAGCCGCTTCCCTCGTCATTGGGCCCGCCGCCGAACGGGTGCGGCATCGCCTGCCCCTGGCCGCCATGCTGGTCGAAGAAGCGGCGCAGGAAATCGTCAAATGGCGCGCCACCGCGGAAGTCCTCGGGCATCTGGGCCGAGGTCTGCTCCGAGCCGGGCTTCTCGGTGACCGAGATGTTGACGACCGCCGGCAACACCTTTTTGACCAACGGCGCGAAGCTCTGCTGCGGTACCGCCAAGGTCTGTGCGGCACTGGCGGAATTGTCCGCCGGCGGGGTTTGGGCCCAGACCAGCGGCGACATGGCGAGTGTGGCGCCGAGCCCAAATCCGAGGACGGCGACCCGCGCCTTCTTTAACCAGGGCTGGCGGAAGACATCCGCCGGATGTTGCATCATCAAGGATCTCCTGCTGCGCTGATGCGATCAATCGGCGCGCCCGCAACACGGCCGGGCGCTTGCCTAGAACAATGGCAGCCCAAGCTTTCAGCCGGCTTTCCGGGAGATTAATTCGCCGTAACCTCGCCTGGCACCCCGCCGCATGGCGGCTGAGTTGCGGCTTGGTTATCCTGCCTGCCTTCCAGCAGGAGAGCCAAGCTATGAGCCGTTATCGCGAGATCGCCCCAAATGAGATGAGCCCGGCGAAGAAGCGGGTGCACGATCAGATCATCGCCGGAAAGCGCGGCCGGTTCGGCGGCCCGTTTCACATTCTGATCCGGTCGCCCGAGATTTGCGAATACGCGTCAAAGCTCGGCGAGCATCTACGCTGGGGCACATCACTGCCTGACCGCTTATCGGAGTTGGCGATCATCACGACGGCGCGGTTCTGGCGGGCGCAATACGAATGGTATGCGCATGCGCCGCTTGCCGAGAAAGCCGGCGTGCCGGCGGTTGCGATCGAGATGATCCGCACCGGCGGCACACCGGTGTTCACCGATAAGGACGAGGCGCTTGTCTACCGCGCTTGCAACGAGATCTTCCGGACGCAGCGGCTGTCCGATGAGAGCTTCGGTCAAGCGGTGAGCGCGCTCGGCGAACAGGGCGTCGTCGAGCTCATCGCGATCATCGGCTACCACACGCTGATCGGGAACATGTTGAACGTGTTCCAGGTCGCGCTGCCCGAGGGCGAAACGCCGCCGTTTCCGGAATAGGCCCGCGACGCCCGAACGCCGGGTGGCTATGCGCCTTCCGGTTTCATAGAGAGCACCGCGTGGGGAACAGGGCGCGCGCGAGCGCCGTTGACGGACGGTGACGGGCAGCATCATCCAGGGACAAAGCGTGGGCGCGATCAAAGCGGCGGTGATCGGAACGTTGGGGTTGGCACTGTCTGCATGGGCTGCGCCCGCCAGCGCGTTGCCGCACGCGGCGATGCCTGTATCCGTCTCGTCAGCGGCCCCCGAGCTGCTGCTGCTGATCCGGCATCACCATCATCACGGCCATTGGCGGCATCGGCGCTCGCATGGCCCGGGGGGTGACGAGCCCGAGGCGGCTCTTCCCGGCGCTGACGCGCCTGCCGCATCCGGCTTGTCGCCGCCGGAGCCCAGTGAGCCCTCTTTGCAGGCCGCGCCCGGCAGGGCAAGCCGCGGCTCCGGTTCGTCGCGCCCGGCAATCCGCTGGGTCGATCCGGAGAAACAGACCCGCTGACGGTCAGGCCGCCGCAGGGAGGCCGCGTTGGAGCAGAGAAGCGAGGCGGCGCGCGAAAGCCGGCGGATCCGGCAGTTGCTCGCGCTCAATGATGCGCGCCTGATCGAGCAAGAGCCACGCGAATTCGGACAGCTGCTCGGACGCGCCGCTCTCGCCCACCGAGGCGGCGAGCCGCACGATCAGCGGATGTTGCGGGTTCACTTCGAGGATGCGCTTGGCGGTCGTGTCGAGCTGACGGTGCTGCTTCAACAGCCGTTCCAGGTGCATATCGACATCGCCCTCGTCGGCAACCAGGCACACCGCGCTGTCGGTCAGCCGCTCCGAGCTGCGCACGTCCTTGACCGCGTCGCCGAGCGCTAATTTGAAGATCGCAATCAGGCTGGCGAGCTTGGCCGGCGGCTCGGGTTTTGCCGGTTTTTCCTTTTCGTCGGGGGACGTGATCTTGTCGAGATCGGCACCGCCGCGCGTCGCCGATTTGAATGGTTTCTCCGTATAGGCGCCGATGGCCGTGACCCAGAATTCGTCGATCGGATCGGTCAGCAACAAGACCTCGACGCCTCGCGCGCGAAACCCTTCGATCTGCGGGCTCTTTATCAACAGGTCGAGATTGTCGCCGGTGATCGTGTAGATCGCTTCCTGGCCCGGCCGCATCGCAGCGATATAGTCGTCGAGCGAGATCAGCCCGTCGCGCGTTGTCGAGCGGAAGCGCGCGAGCGGCAGGATCTGGTCCCGCTGCTCGCGGTCTTCGTAAAGGCCTTCCTTCAGCACGGCGCCGAAATTGTCCCAGAATGTCGCGTATTCGTCGGGGGCCTCGCTCGCCTTTTTGCTCAATTCGGAGAGGACGCGTCGGGTCAGCTGCTGACGGATGCGCGCCAACGTGGGGTTGGATTGCAGCATCTCGCGGCTGATGTTGAGCGGCAGGTCCTCGCTGTCGACGATGCCCTTCACAAACCGTAAATAGGGCGGCACCAACTCCGTGCCTTCGGCCGGGACGAACAGCAGGAAGCTGTATTCGAGGACGCCCTCCGCCTTCCCGTGCAAGGTTAGCCACGGCTCATCGAAGCTGTGCGCGACGTGATGGTAAAATTCCTTGTACTGCTCCGGCGTGATTTCCGAGCGCGGCCGCGTCCAGAGGGCCGAGGCGACGTTGATCGTCTCTTCCTTGTTGCCGTCGGCGAGCACGATCGGCAGCGCGATGTGGTCGGAGTAGCGCTTGACGATCTGCCGGATGCGCTGCGGATCGAGGTATTCCTCATCACCCTCGCGGATATGCAGCATGATGCGCAAGCCGCGCGGCACGTTCGCGGCCGGCTCGATCGTAAAGCTGCCCTTGCCGTCCGAGGTCCAGCGCCAGCCCTCGGCCTCTCCCGCTTTGCGGCTCAGCACCTCGACCTTGTCGGCGACCATGAAGGCGGAATAGAAGCCGACCCCGAACTGGCCGATCAGGCTCATATCCTTCTTGGCGTCGCCGGTCAGCTCGCTGACAAAGGCCGCTGTGCCCGAGCGCGCGATCGTGCCGAGATTTTCGACCAGCTCGTCGTGGTTCATGCCGATGCCGTTATCGGCGACGGTCAGGGTTCGCGACGACTTCACTGGGGTCACCACGACGCGATAGCTCGCGTCGCCCTCGGCAAGCGAGGGCTCAGTCAGCGCGGCGTAGCGCAGCCGGTCGCAGGCGTCGGACGCGTTCGAGATCAGCTCGCGCAGGAAGATCTCCTTCTCGCTGTACAGCGAGTGCGCGACGATATCGAGGAGGCGGCTGACTTCCGCCTGGAAGCTGCGGGTTTCGGCTCTGGGTTCGGCGGTAGTTTCCGGCGCGGTATCCAGGGTCATTGTGCGGTGGAGGCGTGTTGGGGGACCGCCGCAATATGTGGCCCGCACGCCGCCGCCGCAAGACATCGCGGCGCGCTATCAGCCTCTTAAACTGTGCGCGAACGGCCGGGCCGGCGCTAAGCCGCAGCCCGGTTCGCTGACTTACGCCGCGTGGCGCACGCCGCGGCGCCAGCGCTCGACCGCGCGCTCGACCTGCGAGGCCTCGCTATCCTCCGACCAGGCGCCGGTAAAGGAGGCCGTAGCGCTGCGCGGACGGCGCTCGTCCGGCAGCGTGTCGAAGCAAACGCGCATCGGCATCGAGACGCCTTCGCCGGCCGCGATCGCCTCGCCGTTGCGCAAGGCGGGCAGGAAATTCATCAGCCCATGCGAGGCTTCGGGGACGGCGCCGCGCACGATCTCCTGGTCGTCATGGTTGGTCATCCGGAGCGCGAAGATCGTGTTGCACTCCGACAGGAGGCCCGGCGCCAGATCCGAGGGACGCTGGGTCACGACGCACAGCGAAACGCCGTATTTGCGGCCCTCCTTGGCGATACGCGACAGGGCGCGCTTGGCCGGCTCGAAGCCGAGGCCGGTGTCGCGCGGTGCGTAGCGGTGCGCTTCCTCACAGACGATCGTCACCGGCACCGGCGAGTCGCTCCACAGCGCAAAGTCGAAGGTCAGGCGGCACAGAACCGATACGACGACGTTCAGCACCTCGGAAGGGATCCCGGACACATCGAGGATCGTGATCGGCTTGCCATCGACCGGGATCCGCAGCAGCTGCGCGATGATCGCCGTCAATTCGTCGCGCACGGTGAGCCGCTGACCGAAGACAAAGGCATAGCGGGCGTCGGATTGGAGGGTCTGAAGCCGCTGCTGCAGCCCCTGGAAGGCGCCGACGTTCTCGGGCCGGTCGAGGGCGCCCATCGCGACGTCGAGATGACGCAGCACCTCCGACATGCGGTAGGGGACCGGCGTATCGACCGTGCCGGTCTTATCGAGCCCCTGTTTCGCGAAATAGGCTTGCTTGGCGGCGAGGATCGCGTCGCCGAGGATCTTGGCCTGCTCCGGCTGACGATCCGAGCCGAGGACGATCTCGACGATCTCCTCGAAATTGAATAGCCAGTAGGGCAGGTGCAGCCCGTCGCCGGGGCTCAGCACGAGCCCCTGGTCGCTGAAAGCGGCGGCGTATTCGCCGTGCGGGTCGATCAGCATGACGTGCGCGTTAGGGTTGCGCTCGATGACGGCGCTGAGAATCGTCGCAACGACGCAGGATTTGCCCGAACCAGTCGTGCCGACGATGCTGAAATGCTTGCCGAACAGCTCGTTCGTCAAAATATAGGCTGGCACCGCGCTGTCCTGATGCAGGGTGCCGATCCGTGCGGTCGCAACGCTTGGCCGCGCATAGACCTGCGCGAGGTCAGCGGGCGAGGCGAGATAGACCGGCTCGTCGAGCGCCGGATGGGCCGAGACGCCCCGGCGGAACGCGCCCTGTTCGCCATTCTCCTCACGCAACGTTTCTCCCGCCAATTCAAGCTCGATGACCTTCAATTCCTGGTCGGATGGCGACAGATTTGGGAGGGGGACCCGAAGGCCGCTGACCATCCCGTAAACCGTCGAGACGCGCGTTTGCATCTTGACCAAGGCGCCCATTTCCACGGGCCAGTCGCGCTCCGAGGCGCTCGATGGATCGCATCGCTCGAGCAGCGCGACGGCTTGCGAGGCCGAGACCGCGATGATGCGGCCGATCCGCACGTCGCTGAGGGCGCCGATATCGCTACCGTCCATAAGGCCGTGACTCCCTTATGCCAAAAGCGCCGGCCCAAGGGCGGCGTCTCGGCGGTTGAAGACAATATCGCGCGCGCTCATGCGATCATCGCGCGCTTGGGAACATCGATGCGCTCGCGCGGCACGCGGAGTTCGGCAGTCGTGCCGACATTGAGCTCGCTTTCGAGGTGAAGCTCGCCCCCATGCAGCTCGATCAGCGCCTTGGCGATCGGCAGGCCCAGACCGGTGCCCTCGTTGCGGCGGGTCAGATGGTCTTCGACCTGTTCGAAAGGTTCGAGCACCTTTTCGAGTTGCTCGCGCGGGATGCCGACGCCGGTATCCTTGACCGTGATCAAAAGATCGCCTTGCTTGTCCCGCCTGCAATCCACGATGACGCGGCCGCTCGGTTGGGTGAACTTGACCGCGTTGGACAACAGATTGAGCAGGACCTGCTTGAACTTTGTCTGGTCGACCCGGATCACCACATCGATCCGCCGATGCCGGCAATCGATCGCGACGAGTTTCTTGTCGGCCAGCGGCCTGACGGTCGTAACCGCGGAATAGATCAGATCGGCCGCGGAGACGGCCTCTTCTTCGAGCTCGACCTTGCCGGCCTCTATTCGCGCCAGATCAAGGATGCCGTTGATCAATTCGAGCAGGTGAATAGCCGCGTCGTGGATGTATTGCGCGTATTCGGGATACCGCTCTTTCGGCTGCTGTGCATCGAGCTTGATGACTTCCGAAAACCCAATGATGGCGTTGAGCGGCGTTCTCAATTCATGTGACATATTCGCGAGGAACTTTGTCTTGGCGCGATCAGACGCTTGCGCCTGCAACATTTGCTGGTTGGCGACATCCGCAGCCGCCTCGGCATTTTCCTTGGCATTCACGAAGGCCAAACCGGTGACCGGCCGGTCAAGCAGCGTCCCCAGCTGAGAACAATAAGTCTCCAGCAGCGATTCGCCTTTGCGTCGTCGGCCGTCGCTCATCAGTCGTCTTTGCCAGCCGAGTCAGTTCGCTTAGCAGGTAAGGCAATAATCGTAAAAATTCGGTTACGCCCGGCCATTACCCGGCCATTTACAGGGGCCCCCAGTGTCGCAGGGCGCGTTTTTTTAACGGTTTTCCCTTGCCCGCGGGCCTTTCCGACCCGATACATGCGGTATGGCCATGCTGCGTTCCGGACCGCGGCTCGTCGCGGTACTCGGGCCGACGAACACAGGCAAGACCCACCTCGCGATCGAGCGGATGCTCGATCATCAAAGCGGCATGATCGGCTTCCCGCTGCGGTTGCTGGCGCGGGAGGTCTACGACCGAGTGGTTAAGCTGCGAGGCGCGCGCGCCGTCGCGCTGATCACCGGGGAGGAAAAGATCCTCCCCCCGAACCCGTCCTTTTTCGTCTGCACGGTCGAATCGATGCCCCTCGACCGCCCGGTCGAGTTTCTAGCGGTGGACGAGATCCAGCTCTGCGCCGACCCCGAGCGCGGCCATGTTTTTACCGCCCGGCTGCTGCACGCCCGCGGGCTGCGCGAAACGATGTTTTTGGGGTCCGACACGATCCGGCCGCTGATGCGGCGGCTCGTGCCCGAGGCCGAATATGTCAACCGCCCGCGGTTCTCGACGCTGTCCTACACCGGCTACAAGAAGGTCACGCGGTTGCCGCCGCGCAGCGC
>VAZF01000341.1 GCA_005888425.1 Alphaproteobacteria bacterium | reverse complement strand
ATGTGACACTCCTGTCCGAATTTGGGAGCCGAATGGGATCGGCTGCGCTCCTATGAGCTGTCGCAGTGGAACCTAGGGATGGCGCGGGATTGGCTCTATCCGGTTCTTGCTGTTCCGTTCATGCCGCCGCGCCGTCCGTCACGATGCGCGGATGATAGGAATTGACGCGGACGGTTGTTTCGGCCGCGACCGTAGGGACGACAAAGTTTTGTAGGATGGGTTGAGCTCCGCCTAACCATCATCCCGGGTGCCGTACGGCTTCTGGTGGGTTACGCTTCGCCACCCTACGGATTCGGAGCGGGAGGCAGGAATGGTCGGGGAGACGATACGCCTCGCGGAATATGCGGCGGGGCTGCGCTACGAAGATCTGCCGAAGGCGGTCATCGCCGCGGCGAAGGACGCGATCATCGACACGATCGCCGCCTGCATCTGCGGCAGCGCGCTGCCGTGGAGCCGCATCATCATCGACTACGCCGAACGCACTGGCCCGGGCGGCGCTTCGCGCATTTTGGGGCGCGGTACCGCCGTGCAGGCGCCGGCGGCGGCGCTCGCCAACGGCGCCCTCGCGCACGCCTTCGAATTGGACAGCCTGACCCGCCCGGGCGCCGGCGCGCATCCCGGCGCGACCGTGTTGCCGCCGGCCCTCGCGATCGCGCAGCAGCAGGGCGGCATCAGCGGGGGGTCGCTGATCGCGGCGTTTGTCTCCGGCAACGAGATCATGATCCGCATCGGCCGCGCGACGGGTCACACAAACGAGGCGCGCGGCTTTCACGCGCCGGGCACGACGGGACCGTTCGGTGCGGCGGTCGCCTGCGCGCATCTGCTCGGGCTCGATGCGGCGAAGATGACAAACGCGATCGGCATCGCCGGTTCGCTCGCCGGCGGGCTTCTCGAATTCGCGAAGGGCGATGGCGGCATGGTGAAGCGGCTGCATCTCGGGCGCGCATCGGAAGCCGGCGTGTTGGCCGCGAGCCTGGCGGCGAGTGGCTTCACCGGCCCGCGCACCGTGCTCGAAGGCCAGTTCGGCTTTTTGCGCGTGTTCTGCACCGAGTTCGAGGTGGCCGAGCTGACCAAGGGACTCGGCCGTGACTTCGTCACCGCCTCGACCGTGCTGAAGCGCTACCCCGTGCATGCGACGGCACATGCCGCGGTTCGAGCGGTGCGCGACTTGCAGACCGAGCACGGTTTCACCGGCGGCGATGTCGAGGCGATCACCGTCACCGGCAACAAGCGCATGGTCGAACGGCACGCGATCGCCGAGCCCGCCGATCTGATGCTGGCGCAGTATTCGATCCCGTTCTGCGTCGCGCTTGCGCTTCACCGCGAGGCGCGCGACCCCGAGAGCTACGATGAGAGCGCGCTCACCGACCCGCAGATCCGCGCGCTGACACGGCGCGTGCGCATCGTGCCTGAGGTCGAGAGCGGGCATGGTGCGATGGGTAGCACGGTCAGCATCACGCTTTCCGATGGGCGCCGCTTCGAAAAGCATGTCGAGAGCGGGTTGTTGGAGCCGGGCGAATTGCCGGACAAATTCACCCGGCTGACGCGCGGTGCCTTGGGTGAGAGCGGCGCGGCGCGATTGTTCGCGCGGCTGCAAAAGCTGGAAGACGAGACGAGCCTCGACTGGCTCGGCAAGCCGGAATGAATTACGGCGCGGCGGCCTGATAGCGGCCCTTCCAGCGGCCGCCGCGGCCGCGCCAGAACTGCACCGCCGAACCGATCGTGGCCGCGGTGTAGAACAGCGCGATCAACGGCAATAAGGGCGCCAGCAGAACCGGGCAGCGGTAGAAGCGCAATATCGGCACATAGACGAGGCTCATCGCCAGCCACACCGCGCCGCCCAACGCCATCGCCGCAGGCGAGCCCGACAACAGTAGCAGCGGCGGCATCGCGAAGATCACGGTCAGCGCCAGCACCATGCCGATCAGTGCGAGGGCGGAATAGCCGAGCTGCGCAAAGGCGCAGCGCGCGATCATGTCCCAGATCGGCCGCCACGAACCGTATTCGCGGATGCTCTCGGTGCCGCGCGCCATGCCGAGCCACACCCGCCCATTCGCCTTGACCCGCCGCGCCAAAGCGCAATCGTCGATGATCTCGCCGCGGATGCTGTCGATGCCGCCGATCCGCTCGAGCGCATCGTGGCGGATGACCATGCAGCCGCCGGCCGCCGCGGCGGTGCGCGAGTTCGGATCGGCGACCCAGCGCGGCGGGTACAGCATAAAAAAGAACCACACAAAGGCCGGGATCAACAGCCGCTCCCAGCCGCTGGCGCAATGCAGCCGGACCATCAGCGACACGAGATCGTATCCGTCCGCTTCAGCGCGGGCGACGAGTACGGCAAGATTGCCGGGCGCGTGCACGATGTCGGCATCGGTCAGCAGCAGGTAATCGGGCCCATGCGCCCGGGCGGCCGCGGCGCCCTGGCGCATCGCCCAGAGCTTGCCGGTCCAGCCTGCCGGCATCGGCGCTGACGCGATGACCGTCAGCCGGTCGGAAGCGCCCGCTTGCGCGGCGGCGTCACGCGCCACCGCGGCGGTACCATCGCCGCTGTGATCGTCGACGACGATAATGTGCACCGCGCCGCGGTAATTCTGCGCGAGGAGCGATCCGATGGCGCGGCCGATCACGTCGGCCTCATCGCGCGCCGGCACAACCGCGACGACCGCCCGCGCCGGGGCTGATGACGCGCCAGCGGTATCGTCGCGCACCCGCCAGAACCCGCCGCGCAACGCGATCAGGTATAACCACGCCGCCGCCGCCGCGATGCCGATGATCGTCGTACTCATCCGTTACGCCTACCCGATCAGCCTCAATCAGCGCCGTTAGAATATGGTCGGACCGTCTTGCATAATAACGGCGTCCCGGCGAAAGCCGGGACCCACTCGTCCGCTTTCGAGACGGCTGAAGGGTGGATCCCGGCTTTCGCCGGGACGCCGATCTAGGATGGGCCGCCAGCCCACTTGTTAGCAAGGCGGAAGAGCCATCCATGTTCGCTGAGAACGACCCAGAGCGGTAACCGCCATGACCACAGATAACCTCGCCCGCGAAACCGCCGCCCTCCTCGCCAACTTCGGCATTTCGCCGGACACGCTGAGCGCCGGCGATTTCGCCGTCACCTCGCCGATCGACGGCAGCCGCATCGCCGCGTTGCGGCCTCACACACCCGGCGATCTCGACGCCATGATCGCCGCCGCCGAGCGCGCCTTCCCCTTGTGGCGCGCGGTGCCGCCGCCGCGCCGCGGCGAGTTGGTGCGGCTCTTCGCCGAGGAATTGCGCCGGCACAAACCGGCGCTCGGCCGGCTCGTTTCGATCGAGGCCGGCAAGATCCTCGAAGAGGGCCAGGGCGAAGTGCAGGAGATGATCGACATCTGCGATTTCGCCGTGGGTCTCTCGCGCCAGCTTTACGGGCGCGTCATCGCCAGCGAGCGGCCGGGGCACCGCATGCTCGAAAGTTGGCACCCCTTGGGGCCGGCGGGGATTATCACCGCGTTCAACTTTCCGGTCGCGGTATGGTCGTGGAACGCGGCCTTGGCGTTGGTGTGCGGCGACCCGCTGATCTGGAAGCCGTCGGACAAGACGCCGCTCTGCGCCCTTGCCTGGCGATCGGCGGCGCTGAACTCGGGGAGGCACTGTGCGACGACCGCCGCGTGCCGCTGGTCAGCGCCACCGGCTCGACCCGCATGGGTGCAATCGTCGGACCACGCGTCGCGCAGCGTTTCGGCCGCACGCTCCTTGAGCTCGGCGGCAATAACGGCATGATCGTCGCCCCCTCGGCGGATCTCGATCTGGCCTTGCGGGCGATCTTGTTCGCCGCGGTCGGCACCGCCGGGCAGCGCTGCACCACTCTGCGCCGCCTGATCGTGTCTCAGGACGTCGCGGACACGGTTATCGACCACCTGAAGCGCGCTTATCGCCGGGTTCGGATCGGGAACCCGCTGGAGCCCGGAACGCTGGTCGGGCCGCTGATCGGCGAGACCGCTTTCGCCGGCATGCGGCGCGCGCTGGACGAGGCGAAGCGTGACGGCGGCCATGTGTTCGGCGGCGAGCGCGTCTTGGCCGAGCGCTGGGCTGCCGCATATTACGTCCAGCCGGCGCTCGTCGAAATGCCGCGGCAGAGCGATATCGTGCGGCGCGAGACCTTTGCGCCGATCCTCTACGTCATGCGCTACCGCGATTTCGACGACGCGATCGCGATGCACAATTCGGTGCCGCAGGGGCTCGCATCGAGCATCTTCACGACCGATCTGCGCGAGGCCGAGTTCTTCACCTCCGCGGCCGGCAGCGATTGCGGCATCGTCAACGTCAATATCGGGCCGAGCGGGGCGGAGATCGGCGGCGCCTTTGGCGGCGAGAAGGAAACCGGCGGCGGCCGCGAAGCCGGCAGTGATTCGTGGCAGGCTTACATGCGGCGCATGACGACGACGATCAACTACTCGCGCGACCTGCCGCTGGCGCAAGGGATCAAATTCGACATCGAGCCAGGCATCTGAGTTAGCTGGCCGCCGCGGCGATCGCGGCGGTGACGGCGCGCACGCTCGGCACTTCGTCGAGCTGCAACAACAGGCGCTGCAGCCGCTCGACCTGCGCCACCGGCAGCGCCCGGCCGGCGCAATCGGCGAATTTGCCGAGCAGCGCCTCTTCCGGCAACGGATTATCCCTGCCGCGGCCGAGCGCCGCCCCGACGCGCTGCGCGATCGTGCTGCCGTCCTCGAAGGTGACGCGAACCTCGGCGCCGAGATGCTCGTCGCTCGCATCACCCATTTCCGGATGCGGTGCGGCGTGGACGCGGGCCATCAATGCCCGCGCCGCCGGATCGCGGAACGCCTCGCCCTCGAAATGCTCGAGCATGATGCGGCCGTGCAGCAACGCACGCGCGAGGCAGTATTGCACGCTGAACTTGGCGTCGAGCCCGCTTTGCGGATCGGGCCGGTCGGTGTGGGCGAGGCGGCGCGGATGCGTCCACGAATCGATGCGCGCGACCCGCTCCGGCGCGATGTCATGCGCCGCGCGCAGCAGCAACAGCGCGTCGATCGCCGGATGCGTGCTGCCGCAGCACGGGTGCTGCTTGACGCCGAGCCCGGGCCGGACGATGTCGTAGGGCTCGCCCCAATCGCGCAAGATAACCTCGGCGTCGAAATTGCCGGCGCCGTTAAACACCATCAGAAAACCCTGCTTGTGTTCGAGCGCGGCGGGATTGGCGGTGAAGCCGTCGCGCGCCAGCAATGCCGCAAACAGCCCGTTGCGAGCGGTGTGTCCGACATGCAGCGGTTTTGTCATCGTGCCGAAATTGGCCTTGATGCCCGAGGCGAGCGAAGCGGCGATCGCCAATGCCTGCGCCGTCTTCGCGCGATCGAGGCCGAGCAGGTGGCATGAGGCCGCCGCCGCGCCGAACACGCCCAAGGTCGCGGTCGGGTGCCAGCCCTTTTCGTAATGATGGAAATGCACACCGCGCGCGATGCGCGTCTCGGTCTCGAAACCCGCGACATACCCCGTGATGAAATCGCGGCCCCCCACTGGTTTTTCTGGACAGTCAATGACCTCGCCGAGCGCAAAGATCGCCGGCAGGATCGGCGCCGAGGGATGACCGCCGAGGGAATTGCTGACATCGTCGAAATCGAGCGCGTGCGCCGCGGTGCCGTTGACCAGCGCGGCGTCGAGCGGCGCCGCCCGCCGGTCGCCGCCGAAGATCAGGCATTCGCCGCCCGACTGCCCAAGACCGAGCACCCCGGCGGCGATGCGGGCGCAGGGTTCGGCGGCGCCGGCCAAAGTGACGCCGACCGTGTCGAGGATCGCCGCCTTGGCCCAGCGCACCGCTTCCGCGGGCAGTCCCTCGTAACGGATAGCGCCGATGCGCTCGGCAATGCCATCGATGATCGTCACCTCTATATCCTCCACGCGTCCGGCGCCGGTCGCGCAACTTTGCTGATCGTGGCGCTGTTTGAGCCGACAGCGTTTTTGAGTCTGCCGCATCGTGCAAGCCGCGAAAAGTCTGATGCCGCCAACGGCCGGTTCCGAGGCGGTCACATTGATGGGCCGGCTCGGCTACCTCGCGCGCGGCGTCGTATATTTCCTCGTTGGCGCCTCGGCGGCCATTGCCGCGATCTGGCCGGCCCATCGCCCGGCCGGCCCGAGCGATGCTGTCCAGCTCGGCTCTGGGCAACTCGGCCATGGACATCCCATCGGCGCGATCTTCCTGATCGCAGTCGCGTTCGGTCTCGCCTGCTTGGCGGGCTGGTTCACAATCGCCGGGCTCACGACAGCCCAGCATGCCCGCGGACGAAGCTGGTGGCGCGGGCTCGGAATGCTTGGCGACGCCATCGTCTACATCGTGTTCATGATCGACGTCGCCGGGATCGCGCTCGGGGCGGCGGCGACCGCAACGTCCAGTCCTGGATTGCCTGGCTGTCGGCCTGGGATTACGGCCGCCTGCTGATCGGGATTATCGGAGCGGCTGTGCTGGTGGGCGGCGCCGGACTTCTCATTTGGGGCATCGTTGGCGATGTCGATCGCGAGGTGGCGCTGCCGCAACGGGAGAAGCGGCTGATCCGGCCTGTCGCGCGATACGGCATCGCCGGCCGCGGCGCCGCGGCCGCGCTGGTCGGCTGCTTTCTGATCGCGGCCGCGTTCTACGGCAATCCGCGGGAGGCGCACGAGGTCGGCGGCGTGCTGGCTGCCTTGCGCCAGGTCACCTACGGCCGCGTGCTGATCGGCCTGTTCGGGCTGGCCTTTATCGGGTCGAGCCTGTTCGATTTTGTCGCGGCATTCTACCGCCGCTTCGACCCCGCCGACGCGTGAACGCTGGAGAGGTCCGCCCTCAGGCGACCTCGAACAGCCCTGCCGCACCCATGCCGCCGCCGACGCACATCGTGCAGACGACGTATTTCGCGCCGCGTCGTTTCCCCTCGATCAGCGCGTGCCCGACCATGCGCGCGCCGGACATGCCATAGGGATGGCCGATCGAGATCGCGCCGCCATTGACGTTGAGCTTGTCGTGCGGGATGCCGAGCCGGTCGCGGCAGTAAAGCACCTGCACCGCGAAGGCCTCGTTCAATTCCCAGAGATCGATGTCGTCGATCTTGAGGCCGTGTTGCGCGAGCAATTTCGGCACCGCGAAGACCGGTCCGATCCCCATCTCGTCCGGGGCGCAGCCGGCCACCGCGATGCCGCGATAAATGCCGAGCGGCTGGAGGCCGCGGCGCTCGGCCTCCTTCGCCTCCATCAAGACCGCCGCCGAGGCGCCGTCCGACAATTGCGAGGCGTTGCCGGCAGTGATGAAGCGGCCTTCCTTGACCCGCTGGCCGTCCTTGAACACCGGCTTCAGCCCGGCCAGGCCTTCGAGGTTGGTGTCGGGCCGGTTGCCCTCGTCCTTGTCCAAGGTCACCGATTTTTTCGAGGTCTCGCCGGTGTTGCGGTCGGTCACCAGCATGACCGACGACAACGGCGCGATCTCGTCGTCGAAGCGGCCGGCCTGCTGCG
The DNA here is from genome assembly GCA_005888425.1 of Alphaproteobacteria bacterium. Taxonomy (GTDB): domain Bacteria; phylum Pseudomonadota; class Alphaproteobacteria; order ATCC43930; family CGMCC-115725; genus DATARH01. Next base: position 4,544 of record VAZF01000341.1, on the reverse strand, counting down.
CCGCGGCGGTGCGCTGCTGCGAGCGCAGCGAATATTCGTCCTGCGCCTCGCGCGAGACGCCGTAGCGGTCGGCGACGATCTCGGCGGTCTCGAGCATCGTCATGTAGAGCGCCGGGATGCGTTCGACGAGCGCGGGATCCTGCGCGCGGTAGCGGTTCATGTGCTCGTTCTGCACCAGCGAGACCGACTCGACCCCGCCGCCGACCGCAACCGTCATCCCGTCATGCATGATCTCCTTCGCGGCGGTCGCGATCGCCATCATGCCCGACGAGCATTGCCGGTCGAGCGACATCGCCGCGACGGTGTCGGGAAGCCCGGCGCGCATCGCGCTCTGGCGCGCGACATTGGAGCCCTGGCCGCCCTGCTGCAACGCTGCGCCGATGATGACGTCGTCGATCTCGCCGGGCTCGACGCCGGCGCGCCGCACCGCCTGCGCGATCGCGTGCCCGGCGAGCGTTTGCGGCTGAGTGTCATTGAAGGCGCCGCGATAGGCCCTGCCGATCGGCGTGCGGGCGGTGGAGACGATGACGGCGCTGCGCATGAGCTTTCTCCTGTTTCGTCCTATTCGGCGGATCGGAGCTTGGCGACGAGGCGCTCGACATCGAGCTCCGGGTCGATCAACTCGTCGAGAGTGAAGGGGCAATCGGGCGGCAATGCGGGAGCCGGTTCGCCGTGGTCGGCGAAGCTTGCTTCGACTTTGCGGCGGGCCCGTCGCCCAGGCTCGCTATATCGATCCTGTCGCGCATCGAGGCGCGGTACTCTTCGATGAGGCGGTCGTGAAACTCGACGCACTCGCTGCGCCAGTGGCCGATGACTGCCGGATTGCGAGAGCGGGCGACCTTGGCGGCATGCGCCATCAGATTGACGAGCTGGCTGCGCGCCCCGGACAGCATCTCTTCGGCCCATTCTTCGAGAAAGTCGCTGAGCTCGGCGCGATCAAGACCTTTGAGCCCGGCGCCGCCACGCCGCAGACGCGCGGCCTGGGCAAGTGCCCAGGCATAGGCGTCTTCGTGGCGCTCCCTGATCCGCAGGCCTTCGGGCACCGAAGCCTCCCATCGGAACATACGCCCGGGAGGCGATGTTCGATGAACCGAGGTCGTGGTGGGCGCGACAGGGATTGAACCTGTGACCCCACCCGTGTGAAGGGTGTGCTCTCCCGCTGAGCTACGCGCCCGGTTCCGTATCCGGCCCGGGCATTTAGGAGGGCGCCCCGAACCCTGTCAAGGCGCCGGCGTGGTTGACGGGCCGCGCTGCCGCGGCACGGTTGGGAGGTGTCGACGATGCCGCTTCTGTGCCGCTTTCCGCGTCTGTCGCGCCGCTGCCTTGTCGCCGCGATGTTGGCGCTGACCGCCGCCCCGGCCACCGCCGCCGACAAGATCACGCTGCGTTTCGAAGTGTTCGGGATCGCCGGCATGCATGTCGCGACCGACCGCACGACCATTGAGGAAAGCGGCACGAACTATGCGATTACCGGCGATCTGAAAACGACCGGTCTCGCCGGGCTCTTCCAGGACTTCCAGAAAAAATCCACCGCGCGAGGCCGGCTCATCGCCGCCGGCGCGCAGCCCGAGGCCTATAGCGCCGATGTCCGGCGCGACAAGGCCGCGCGTCACGACAAGATCGATTTCCGGGCCAACGCAACCGCGAGCGGCAGCTCCTCGCCCTCGGCGAAGCGCGAGGCCGAGGCCCAGCCGACGCGCGACGCGGTCGATCCGCTGACCGCCTATTTCCTGGTCGAGCGGCGCTTGGGCCAGGGCGGCAATTGCACGGTGACCGTTCCGGTCTTTGATGGGCATCACCGCTACGATCTCAAGTTCACCGACCTCGGCGAGCAAAAACTGTCGGCCGCCAAGGAGCAGCATTACAGCGGCGACGCCAAGGCCTGCAAAATGACGCGCGAGAACGTCGCCGGGACGACCGATAAAGACAAGGTGGAGATGCCGCAGCGCGGCACGATGTGGTACGCGCGCCTCATGCCGGGCGATCTGATGCTGCCGGTCAAGGTAGAACTCGTCACCGAGGCCGGCAGCGTGACCGGCCATCTCGCCGAGCTGCACGGCCGCGGCGCCGACGTCAAATTTAAGGAGTGAGCCCGAGCCGCTGCAGCGCCTCGGGAAGATCGGCGAAATGGTCAAGCAGCGCCGCCGGTTCGAGCGTCGCCGGATCGACCCGCGCATAACCGTAACGCATCAGGATGAGCGGCAATCCGGCGGTATGCGCCGCTGCGGCGTCGTTCTCGTTATCGCCGATCATCGCGGCGCGTTCCGGTCGGCCGCCCAACTCGTCGATCAGCCCCAACAGATGCCCAGGATCGGGCTTGCGCACCGCGAACCGGTCGCCGCCCGCGATACCGTCAAACAGATCGAAGAGATCGAGACCGCGCAACACCGCGACGGTCGCGCGCTCGGCCTTGTTTGTGCACACCGCCGTGCGGTAGCCCTGCCGCCGCAATAGGGCTAGCGTGTCGCGCACGCCGGGATAGGGCCGGCTCAGATTTGTCGCGTTCGCCTCATAGAAGGCGAGAAACCGCGGCAAGGCCTCGCGCACCTCCGCCGCATCGGCGCCGCGCGAGGCAAAGCCCCGCGTCACCAGGGCCGGGATGCCGTCGCCGACCATGTTCTGTACCTCGCGCGGCGCAAACGGCGCGTGCCCGTGCTCGCGCAAGACCTGGTTGAGCGCGTTCGCGAGATCCGGGACGGTGTCGATCAGCGTCCCGTCGAGATCGAAGACGAGCAGAAAATCGGGCATCGCCGTGAACAGTGCGCCGCCCTCGTCATAAATCGCAATAATCTGTGTGTTGGCCTTTCGCGGCGGTCATGCAACCCTTCGTCCCATGATCGCGTTTCGTTCGCTTAGAGCCTGATCATGAGCAACCCAGCTTTCGCCGCCATAATCCTTGCCGCCGGCGAGGGCACGCGCCTCAATTCGGCCACCCCGAAGGTGTTGCACGAGATGGCGGGCTGGCCGCTGATTCGCCATGTGACCGAGGCGCTCCGGCCGCTCGCCCCCGCCGAGACGGTCGTCGTCATCGGCCAGGGGATGGAGGCGGTCGCCCGCGCCGCCGCCCACGGCGGCTCATCCGCGAAAACCGCGATCCAGTCGCCGCCGCGCGGTACGGGCGATGCCGTGCGCGCCTCCCGCCCGGCGCTCGAAGCGCGGCTCGCCAAGGGTGACCTCGCCGATGTCGTTGTGCTGTTCGGCGACGCGGCGCTGCTCCGGCCGGAGACGATCGCGGCTTTGCTCGAGGAACGCCGCCGCAAGCCCGCGGCGGCGATCGCCGCCGCCGGGTTTCGCCCGCCCGATCCGAGCCCTTACGGACGTTTTGTGTGCGACCCGGACGGCACGCTCGCGCGCATCGTCGAGGCGCGCGACGCCACCCCCGAGGAGCGCCGGATTGGCCTCTGCAATGGCGGCATCATGACGGTCGATGCGCGCCAGCTGTTCGCGCTCGTCGATAAGATCGGCAACGACAACGCCAAGCGCGAATTCTATCTGACCGACATTGTCGGGATTGCCCGCGCGCAGGGCCTCCTATGCCGCGCCGTGGAACTCCCGGCCGAGGAATTGGCCGGCGTCAACACCCGCGCCGAGCTGGCCGAGGCGGAAGCCATCCTGCAACAGCGGCTGCGTCGTCGCGCGATGGAAAACGGCGCGACCTTGATCGCACCGGAAACCGTGTTCCTGTCGGCCGACACCCAGCTCGGGCGCGATGTCGTCATCGAGCCGAACGTCGTATTCGGCCCGGGGGTCACGGTCGCCGACAATGTGCGGATCCGCTCCTTCTCGCATCTCGACGGCGCGACGATTGCCGCGGGCGCGATTGTCGGCCCTTTCGCGCGGCTGCGTCCCGGCGCGGTGCTCGAACAAGACGTGCATGTCGGCAATTTTGTCGAGGTCAAGGCGACCCGGCTCGGGGCCGGCGCCAAGGCCAATCATCTCTCCTATCTCGGCGACAGCGACGTCGGCGCCGGAACCAATATCGGCGCCGGCACGATCACCTGCAATTACGACGGCTTCAACAAGCACCGGACGGTGATCGGCGCAAATGCGTTTATCGGATCGAACACGGCCTTTGTCGCGCCGGTGACGGTCGGCGACGGCGCTTATGTCGCGACCGGCAGCGTCGTCACCGAGGACGTGCCGAAGGACGCGTTGACGATCGCGCGGGCGCGGCAGGCGAACAAGCCCGGCCGCGGCGCCGAGCTCAAGGCCAAATTGCGGGGAAAGAATCGCTGATGTGCGGCATCATCGGAATTATCGCCAAGAAACCGGTCGCCGACGAGCTGGTCGGCGCCCTCAAGCGCCTCGAATATCGCGGCTACGATTCGGCGGGCATCGCGACCCTGATCAACGGCCGCATCGAGCGCCGCCGCGCCGAGGGCAAATTGTCGAACCTCGTCGCGCGACTGGAGAAGGAGCCGGTGCGCGGCACGATCGGAATCGGCCATACGCGCTGGGCGACGCACGGTCAGCCGATCGAGAAGAATGCGCATCCGATCGCGACCGACAAAGTCGCGGTCGTGCATAACGGCATCATCGAGAAT
>VAZF01000190.1 GCA_005888425.1 Alphaproteobacteria bacterium | reverse complement strand
CATGACGATGGCCGGCATGTTGTGGGGCAAGCTGAAGCGCAGCCCGCATGCCCATGCCCGGATCAAGTCGATCAACACCTCGAAGGCCGAGAAGCTGCCCGGCGTCCGAGCCGTCGTGACCGCCGCCGATTTCCCCGAGATCGCGTCGGAGGAGGCGTTTGTCGGCGAAGGGCCGATGAACTTCCGTGACCTCTCTTACAACTGCATGGCGCGCGGCAAGGTGCTCTATGACGGGCACGCCGTCGCCGCGGTTGCCGCGACCTCGCCGGCGATCGCCGAAGAGGCGGTCGAGCTGATCGAGGTCGAATACGAGGTTCTGCCGTACGTCATCGACGTCGAAGACGCGATGAAGCCGAACGCGCCGATCCTGCACAGCGATCTGTTCACGCAGGGCGTTGATCCCAAGCCGACCGCCCCGTCCAACGTCGCGAAGCGCGTCACCTTCACCAAAGGCGATTTCGCGACCGGCTGGAAGGAAGCCGAGGTCACGATCGAGCGCCGTTATACGAGCAAGGCCGTGCATCAGGGCTATATCGAGCCGCATGCCTGCGTCGTCGCGGTCGGCAATGACGGCCAGTGCACGATCTGGAGCTCGAGCCAGGGCCAATTCATGGTGCGCGCCTACTGCGCCAAATTGCTCAACATCGACATCGCCAATATCCGGGCGATGCCGGCCGAGATCGGCGGCGGGTTCGGCGGCAAGACGCTCGTCTATCTGGAACCGGTCGCGCTCGCGCTATCGAAGAAATCCGGCCGCCCGGTCAAGATCGTCATGAGCCGCGAAGAAGTATTCCGCGGCACCGGCCCGGCGGCCGGCGGTGTCTACGAGGTCAAGCTCGGCGCCAAGAAGGACGGCCGGCTCGTCGCCGCCGAACTCGTCGTCAAATTGCAGGCCGGCGCCTTCCCGGGCTCCCCGGTGGGACCCGCCTGCATGTGCGGCTTGGCGATGTACGACATCCCGCATGTCTCGATTGTCGGCTACGACGTCGTGTCGAACCGCCCGAAGGTTGCGGCCTACCGTGCGCCCGGCGCGCCGAACTCGACATTCGGCACTGAGAGCTGCATGGACGAACTGGCTCGCAAGCTGGAGATCGATCCGTTGCAGCTGCGCGAGATCAACGCCGCGAAGGACGGCACCAAGGCGGCGCACGGGCCGACCTGGGCCAACATCGGCTATCTGCAGACCATCGAGGCGGCAAAGAATCATCCGCATCTCAAGGTGAAGCTCGGCAAGAATCAGGGCCGCGGTGTCGCCTCCGGCTTCTGGTTCAACATCGGCGGCGAGTCGAGCGCGGCCTGTCACGTCAACGAGGACGGCTCGGTGACCATCGTCGAGGGCAACCCCGACATCGGCGGTTCGCGTGCCTCGATGGCAATGATGGCGGCCGAGGCGCTCGGGATTCCCTACGATAAGGTGCGCCCGGTCGTCGGCGACACGGCCTCGGTCGGCTTCAGCTTCCTGACCGGCGGCAGTCGGGTGACCTTCGCGACCGGCATGGCGGTGACGCAGGCGGCCGAGAAGGTCGTCGTAGAGCTCAAGAAGCGCGCCGCGGCGATCTGGGACATCAGCCCCGAGGCGGTCGAGTGGAAGGACGGCAAGGCCTACCCGGCCGGCCCGAACGCCGGCAGCTTCGAGCCGCTGTCATTGCAGGAGATCGCGCTCAAGGCCGGACGCACCGGCGGCCCGATCTCAGCCGAGGTGTCGATCAACGCGCAGGGCGCCGGCGCCGGCTGGGCAACCCATGTTTGCGACGTCGAGATCGATCGCGAAACCGGCTACGTCAAGATCCTGCGCTACACCGCCGTGCAGGATGTCGGCCGCGCGATCCATCCCTCCTATGTCGAGGGCCAAATCCAGGGTGGCGTGACGCAGGGCATCGGCTGGGCGCTCAACGAGGAATACATCTACGACAAGGAGGGACGCCTCGAAAACCCGGGATACCTCGACTACCGCATGCCGGTCGCTTCCGATCTGCCGATGATCGATGCGGTCTTGGTCGAGATACCGAACCCGCGCCACCCGTTTGGCGCTAAGGGCGTCGGCGAGGTGCCGATCGTGCCGCCGATGGCCGCGGTCGCCAATGCGATCGCCGACGCTATCGGCATCCGCATGCGCAACCTGCCGATGTCGCCGCCGCGGCTGCGCGAGGCGCTCGACGAGCAGGAGCCGCCCCGCCTCGCCGCGGAGTAAAAGCGACGGGGCGTTGCTGGAGCCGGTAATGGGCTGATGCCAAAGGTTGTCATCACCGGCACGGCGGCCCGCCGCTTCACCGGCGGGCAGACCGAGGTCGAGGTCGAGGCCAATACGGTGCGCCGCATGATCACCGAGCTCGACCGGCGCTTCCCCGGCCTTGGCCATCAGATCGACGAGGGGATGGCGGTCGCGATCAACGGCGAGATCTTTCAGGACGCCTACCAGACCCCGCTCGAGCCCGACAGCGAGGTCGTCCTGATCCCGAAGATCGGCGGCGGTTGACTCGCCCCTAACGCCGGTTTGGCCCGGGGTAGTACTCCAGTGGCGCGCCGGGGGGCGGCGTAAAGCCGGGCGCGTAACCGGGGGCGCCGAGCGCGCCGGCATCGCTGATCGGCGGGTGGTTGGTGACCGGGTATCCCGGGATAAACTGACCGGGGGCTCGGTTCACCTGATACAGCGGGTCGCCGCTCGTGCCGCTAAACCCGGTGGCGTGGCGGCCGATTCCGGTGCCGCCGCCGAGGCTCCAATCTGAATTCAGGCTCTGCGCCGAGGCGCCTTGCGCGGCGAAGAGGGCGAGCGCTGCGGCGGCGAGTTTCCATCGCATCGGAATACTCCTCTGGGTCAATGCTCGTCGGAGCGGCTGCCGGGCCGCGGCCCGGCAGCGCTCTCGATATGCCTAGCGGGTCGGGTAACCGTAACCGGGCTGGTAGGTGGTGCCGTAAGCAGGCGTCCCGTACGCCGGCTGCGGATAGCTGCTGCCGTAAGCCGGTGCATAGGTGGTTCCGTAAGCCGGCTGGGTGCTCCCGGCGGCTGCGCCAACCGCCGCGCCCGTGGCGGCGCCGATGGCGGCTCCCCTGCCGCCGCCAGCCGCTGCGCCGATCGCGGCGCCTGTCGCTCCGCCGACCAGCGCGCCCGCCGCCGCATTCGAGGGGGCGCAGGCCGGCTGCCCCCAGGCGCCGCACCCCGGCGCCGCGGCGTAGCCCGGCTGAGCATAGCCGTAAGCCGGGGCGGGTTGCGCATAGCCCGGCGCGTATCCGGGTTGATAGCTGTAGGTCTGGTACTGGGCCAAAGCGAGGCCGGAGGTACCGGCCAGAAGAATGGCGGCCCCCGCCATCATGCACAGCGTCTTTGTCATCACATCGCTCCGTATCCGCAGAGTGGAAAAGACGGCAGACGGTTGCCGCTTCTGCTGAAACATCCGAGCGAGTAGCGCGTTCCCGAGAGGCCGCGCTCAACCTATTCGTTTGATGCCGGATTCACGGCCGCTCCGGCGAGCAATCGCCGGCGCCGGGGCGGCCGCTTCGTTTCAGTTAGCGCGCGGGATAGCAGCGCTCGGCATAGAGCACGCTGCCGGGCGGGCAGGCCGCCACCGGAGCCGGCGGAGTGGAGCTGCCGGTCGCATACACCGGCGCGCCGCTGACCATGTTCGCCGTGCCGCCGACCGCGCCGGCCGCCGTGCCGACCGCGCCGCCGACGACCGCGCCGACTGGGCCCGCCGTGGCCGCGCCGGTTGCCGCCCCGGCCGCGCCGCCAGCGGCAGCGCCCGATACCGGGTTGGAAGGCGCATAGACATAGCCGGGGGCCGCCGCACACGTCGCTCCGTTCCAGGCAGTTCCGGCCGGGCAAACCTGCGCCATCGCCACGCTCGAAGTGCCCGCTGCCATAGCGGCGGCAATCGCCAGCATTTTCAGCTTGCTGCTCATGAAGCCATCTCCGTTTGATCGAGGTTCCAGAACGAGGAGGCGATATCGCCGCCTGTCCAGAAACGCCGGCGCGATCCGGGTGTTCCGCTCTTTCCCGCCGCCTTGGCTCGGGATTATGTGTCCGTGAATGGCCGGTCGCGGGCGGGGTGCCGAATCGTCAGGATGACGACTTCCTCCGCCTGTTCGTCCAACGCGTAGTAGGCGAGATAGCCGTACCTGCGTGTCACGAGTTTGCGCACGCCCTCGACCGACTGATCGCGACCCAGCTTCGGAAACTCAAGCAGCAGCCGAAGCGAATCCAGGATTGCCGCCCGGACGGAGAGAGCGGCCTGCGGATTACGCTCGCGGAGATAGTCGGCGATCGAGATCAAATCCGCCACTGCCCGCGGCGTGAAACGGAGCCTCATTTATCGA
>VAZF01000189.1 GCA_005888425.1 Alphaproteobacteria bacterium | reverse complement strand
CAGCAAGCAGAATTACGGCAACTACGAAGACCCGAGGGAACAGGAACTCTACGAAAAAGCCTTGCACGAGACCGATCCGGCAAAACAAAAACAGGTGATGTTTCAATTCGCCAAGCACGTCATGGATACCGAGGCGCACAAGCTCGTGCTGCCCTGGTGGTACCGGATCGTTCCCTACCGGTCTTACGTGAAAGGCTGGAAGATCAGCCCGAGCCATTATCTGAACCAGGATCTCGCGAACATCTGGCTCGATAAGTAGTAGGGCTGCGATGCCGTAGGATGGGTTGAGCACAGCGAAACCCATGCTGTCGATCGGCAGAATGGGTTTCGCTGTGCTCAACCCATCCTACTGTCTTCTTTCGCGCCGGCCAGTGCGGGCGTAGGGTAGCGGCCAGAAGAAACGGTCGAAACGCGGCCGAGCGGAACGAGGGAGGAGGCGATGCGGGCAGGCTTCACGCTCTGCGCGGCGGCGTTAACGGCCGTTCTGGCGATCGCGATGCCGGCTTCGGGCGCCGAGGCGCCCAAACGCGGCGGCACGCTGACCTTTATGATCCCGGCCGATGCGCCGCCCTCCTTCGACGGGCATCAGGAAGGTACCTTCGCGATGCTGCACGCGACGGCGCCGTTCTACAGCACGCTAACTCGTGTCAATCCCGAGAACCCGTCCTCGACGACCGATTTCGTCTGCGACCTCTGCACCGACATGCCGCAGCCCGCGGATGACGGCCGCACCTACACCTTCAAATTGCGCGACGGCGTCAAATTCCATGACGGAACGCCGCTGACCTCGGCCGATGTCAAGGCCAGCTGGGAATCCATCATTCATCCGCAGGAGGGCGTCCTCTCGCCGCGCGAGAGCTATTACATGATGGTCGACAAGGTCGAGGCGCCCGACCCCGCGACGGTCGTCTTCCGGCTCAAATTCGCCACCACCACCTTCCTGCCGGCGCTCGCCGACCCGTTCACCTTTGTCTACCAGAAGGAGAAGCTCGAGAAAGACCCGCACTGGTACGAGAAGAACATTCTCGGCTCCGGCCCCTTTAAATTCGTCACCTATGAGACCGGCCAGTCGATCACCGGTGTGCGCAACCCGGACTACCACCATCCGGGCCTTCCCTATCTCGACGGCTTTACCGGCATCTATGCGGCAAAGCAGGCGACCCGCCTCGACGCGATCCGCAGCGACCGCGCCGCAGCCGAGTTCCGCGGTCTGCCGCCCTCGGCGCGCGACGAATTGAAGGCGGCGCTCGGCGACAAGATCACGGTGCAGGAGAGCGACTGGAACTGCGGTAGCCTGGTGACGCCAAACCACGCCAAGAAGCCGTTCGACGATGTTCGGGTGCGCCGCGCGCTCACCCTCGCGGTCGACCGCTGGCACGGCGTCCCGGCGCTCTCCAAGGTCGCCGACATGCACACCGTCGGCGGCATCGTTTTTCCTGCCTCCCCCTTGGCTGCGACCAAAGACGAATTGCAGCAGCTCGCCGGCTTCTGGCCCGATATTGAGAAATCGCGCGCGGAGGCGCGGCGGCTCCTAAAGGAAGCCGGCGCCGAGGGGCTCTCTTTTGAGCTCCTCAACCGCAATGTTGACCAGCCCTACAAATATGTCGGCACCTGGCTGGTCGATGAGTGGAGCAAGGTGGGGCTCAAGGCGACGCAGCGCGTCCAGCCGACCGGCCCGTGGACCGATGCGATGCGGCGGGGCGATTTCGAGGTCGTCCTGCAGGCCAATTGCCGCGCCGTGCCGAACCCGATCCTCGACGTCCAGCCCTATCTGCCGAGTTCGGTGTTCACCGCCAATTACGGGAATTTCGAGGACAAGGACGAGGTCGCGCTTTACGGGAAGATGCTGCACGAGACCGACCCGGCACACCAACGCGCCCTGATGCGCGAATTCGAGAAACACTCGATCGATACCCAGGCGCACGAGATCTGGGTCTCCTGGTGGTACCGGACCGTGCCGCACCGTTCCTATCTCAAGGGCTGGAAGATCAGCCCGAGCCATTTCATTAACCAGGATCTCGCGACAGTGTGGCTGGACAGGTAGGGGGTGGCTGTGGTGGTTTTTGCCCAACGCGTGAGCCCCCGAGCGTAACCCGATGTACCGCTACATCATCAGCCGCATCCTCCTCGTCTTCCCGACCCTGATCGGGGCGGCGGCCCTGGTGTTTCTGCTGATGCGCCTGGTTCCGGGCGATATCTGCCTCGTGCGGCTCGGGTCGGGCGGCACCAGCTTCACGCAGGCCTCGCTCGCCACCTGCCACGCCGAGATCGGCATCGACCGGCCCTGGATCCTGCAATTCCTCGATTTCCTGTGGGGCTTGGCGCGGCTCGATTTCGGCAAGTCGATGTGGTCGGGCAAGCCCGTCATCGTCGAGATCGCCACCCGCTTTCCGATCTCGCTCGAGGTCGCGGTCATGGCGACGGTCATCGCGGTCGTCATCGCAATCCCGCTCGGCACGATCTCGGCCCTGAAGCAGAACACCTGGGTCGATCTGCTGGTGCGCACCTTCTCGATCGCCGGTCTCGCGACGCCGGCCTTCTGGCTCGGCATCGTGTCGATCCTGATCGTTCTCGATGTCACGCAGGCCGTGTTCGGCCATCCCTGGATGCCGCCGATCGACTATGTGCCGCTGTGGCAGGATCCGATCCGCAACCTGTCGATCGTCATGCTGCCGGCCCTGACGATCGGTTACCGCTACGCCGCGGTGTCGATGCGGATGACCCGCTCGGCGATGCTCGAAGTGCTGCGCGAGGACTATATCCGCACCGCCCGCGCCAAGGGACTGATCCGCCGGCTGATCATCAACCGCCATGCGCTGAAGAACGCGCTGTTGCCGGTCGTGACCGTGATCGGCATCGAGTTCGCCTTTCTGATCGGCGGGCTCGTCGTCACCGAGCAGGTGTTCAACCTCAACGGCATCGGCCGCCTGATGGTGCTGTCGGTGCAGAACCAGGATTACACGCTGACCCAAGCCTTGGTCATGGTCGTCGTCACGATCGCGGTATTGAGCAATCTCGTCGTCGACCTGCTCTACGCCTGGCTCGATCCGCGCATCCGTCTCGCCTGAAGGGGCCCGCCCGATGACCATCGAAATCGCCCCAACCTCCGCCACCGTCCCCGTCCTTGTCGACGAGCGAGGCCGCACGCCGCACGGCCTCTGGGGCGTTGCGGCCACCTTTTTCCGTCGCCAGCCGGTCGGCGCGATCGGCCTCGTGCTGGTGTTGATCTTCGGGCTCGCCGGGATCTTCGCCGAATGGGTCGCGCCGTACAACCCGACCTCCAACGATTTCGCCGCGATGACCGAAGCGCCGAGCTGGGCGCATTGGCTCGGCACCGACCAGCTCGGCCGCGATCTGTTGTCGCGCATCCTCTACGGCGCCCGCACCGCCTTCATTGTCGGCATGACCTCGGCCCTGGTCGGCGGCTTCTCGGGGCTGGTGATCGGCGTCGCCAGCGCCTATTTCGGCGGCCGGCTCGATCTGTGGCTGCAGCGCGTCCTCGACATCGTCATGGCGTTCCCGCTGATCATCATGGCGCTGGCGGTCGTGTCGATCTTCGGCACCGGCATCCAGAATGTCATCGTCGCGATCACGATCCCGCTGATCCCGCGCTGCGCCCGGATCGTGCGCTCCTCGGCCCTGGCGATCCGCGAGGTGCCTTATGTCGACGCGGCGCGCGCCCTCGGCTACGGCCACACCAGGATCATCATGCGCCACATGGTGCCGAACGTGATGGGGCCATTTCTCGTCATCATCACCGCCTTTGTCGGTCAGGCGATCCTCGCCGAGGCGGCGCTCTCCTATCTCGGGCTCGGCGTGCAGGAGCCGGTGCCGGCCTGGGGGCTGATGCTGCAGGGCGGCGCCGAGGAATACGCCTCGACGGCGCCCTGGATCGCGATCTTCCCCGGCCTCGCGATCATGCTGACCGTGTTCGGCATCAATTTGTTCGGCGACGCGCTGCGCGACATCCTCGACCCGAAGCTGCGCGAGCGCTGATCGCATCCAGCAGATTGGTGCGGGCGCAGGCCGGGCCTAAGAAGGCGCCGATCCTCTTAGCCGACCGCTGCTTGGCAATCGGGAATTGCGGAATGATCCAGGCGGGGCTCTGCCCCAAGACGCGAGCGCAGGCCGAGACGGGGCCTATTTGTTACAATTATGATCTTGACAATCCGGATATAAGGTGGTAACAACAGGCACAATCGAGATTGTACCAATACACCCGTGCCCGGCCCGTCTGCCGGGCGTTTTTCGTTGCTGAGGTCAGAACCGGGCGGCGCTGGCGCGCTGCTGCGCTTCCTCGCGCTTGATTTGCGCGAAGGCGTCGCGGACGCCGGGTTCGTCGCAGCGCGCATCCTCGGAATGGTCGCACGCGTCGGATTTGAGCCCGAACATCTGCATCGCCGTTTTGACGAGCGCGACTAGGTTCTTTCCGGCATCAGCGGAAGTTTACAGCGCCAGGATCTTGGCCGCGCGCTGATCCGAGACCCGCCCGGTATCGGCGCGGTTCGTCATGTGCGAGAACACAATGCGCAGCTGTGCGCCCCCGGCGGGGTACTGGCGCAGGGCGGCCTGTGCGGTGGCCGGCAACGCCGCGATGGCGATGTCGCCGCCTCGTGCCGCGCCGAACTGGCCGAGCGCGATCTCTGCGGCGCT
>VAZF01000188.1 GCA_005888425.1 Alphaproteobacteria bacterium | reverse complement strand
GGACGAACATGCCATCCTCGACGAGTGCGAACGCGGTGAGGATGCAGCCAAGCGGGCCTATGAGGAGGCGTTGCAGCAGGATCTGCCGGCCGATGTGCGCACCATGATCGGCAAGCAGTACCGCGAAGTTAAGATGAACCATGACAGCGTGCGCGACATGCGCAACGCGATGGCCTGATCGGCGTCGCCGGGCAACCGGCGCAATTGCGCCGCGAGCGGCTCGCCACTAGTCTCGCGGCGCGATGGAAGAGATCTATTGTTTTGCGGGTAACCCGCTCGACCGCGCGAGCGAGCGGCGGCGCGATGCGGCGTGGATCGCCGCCCTCCTCGGCGATGCGGCGGCGCGGGTCCTGCCGCTCTACGACTTGCGGCCGCTGATCCGGGGCAGCGATACGACCGAGCTCGATTGGCAACCGGTCGCGCCGTGGCGCGAGGCGATCGGGCGCGGCGCAACCTTGGTATTTCTCGGCCTGGGCGACGGCGGCCCCTATTTCGCGATCGATGCCGGCCCGGCTGAGATCGGCACCGCCTCCAACCGCGAGCCGCTCGATGCACGCAGCCTCGCGCCTCTGCTGCCCGGCGCTGAGGCGGCGATCCTGGCCGAAGCCCGCTCATTGATCGACTGGCACGCGCGCCACGGGTTTTGCGCGCAATGCGGCTCGGCGACCCGCGTCGAAGCGGCGGGATGGGTGCGGCGCTGCCCGGAATGCAAGGCGTCGCATTATCCCCGCTCTGACCCAGTTGCGATCATGCTCGCGGTGCGCGGCGACTACGGCCTGTTGGGCCGCGGCCGGCGGCGCCCCGGCGCACGCTTCTCATGCCTCGCCGGCTTCATGGAGCCCGGCGAGACGCTCGAGGAGGCGGTTCGGCGCGAAGTGCACGAGGAGTCCGGCATCCGGGTCGGCCGGGTGAAATATCTCGCCTGTCAGCCCTGGCCGTTCCCGTCGAGCCTGATGATGGGCTTTCTATGCGAGGCGCTGTCGGAAGAAATTACCGTCGATCCGGAAGAACTCGCCGAGGCGCGCTGGTTTCACCGCGACGAGATCCGCGCGATGGTAGTACACGCCGCCAATGGACTGGACGATCCGACGCAGGTCTCGGTACCCGGGCCGGTCGCGATCGCGCACCATATCTGCCGGCGCTGGTCTAACGCGCTCGACAGCCTTTAGAGGCGCACAAGGGGGAGAACATGCGGAAAGGAATCTTACGCGTCGCAACCGGTCTGGTGCTGCTCGCTGGCCTCTACACCGGACCCGCCGCTGCGGCGGAATTGAAAGTGCTGTGCGCGGAGGCGCTGCGCCCTGCGGTGGAGGAACTGGCCCCCGCTTTCGAGAAATCCGCCGGCCACAAACTATCGATCCAATACGATACCGCGGAGAACATTGAAAAGAAGGTCGCCGCGGAAGACCCGATCGACGTCGCGATTTTGACAAAGCCGCAGGTCGACAAGCTCGTCAGGGTCGCCAAGCTCGTCGGTGGCAGCACCGCGAACTTGGCAAGCAAGGGCCCGGATCTCGTGTTTGTTGGCGCCTCCCCGCCTTATTCGGAGCAGGCGCTCGCGGCCAAGGCGTTCATCGATTTCCTCGCCGCGCCGGCGAACAAGGCGGTCTACAAGGCGAAAGGGATGGAACCGGCGGAACGCCCGGCGAGCTGAGACTCTCGGTTGGCAACACCGGCTCGGCAATCAGGATGGTCCGCCCGCTCGCATTCGCCGGGTTTCTGATTGCCGCGTTATTTGCGGGACCCGCAGACGCGGCGGAGATCAAGGTACTCAGCGCCGGCGCGTTGCGGCCGCTATTGCAAGATCTCGCGCCCGATTTCGAGAAGAGTTCAGGCAATCGCCTTACGTTCGATTTCGCGACGGCCGGCGGGGTCGAGGAACGCGTCGCTTCGGGCGAAGCCGTCGATGTCGCGCTCCTGACCGAGCCGCGCATCAAAAAGCTCGCGGGCGAAGGCAAGATCGCGAAGGACAGCATCGCCTTGATCGGCCGCGCCAAGATCGGCCTCGCGGTCAAAAAAGGCGCGCCGCGGCCCGACATCGGCTCGGTCGAAGCGTTCAAGCGGACATTGCTTGCGGCCGGCTCGGTTGGCTACACCGATCCCGCGACCGGCGGCACCAGCGGCATCCACATCGCGAGTGTGTTCGAGCGCCTCGGCATCGCCTCCGAGCTCAAGCCGAAATTGCGGCCGATTGCCGGCAGCGCCGGCCACCCGCCCTCGGTGGGCGGCGCGGTCGCGCTCGGCGTGGCCGAGATCGGATTGCAGCCGATCAGCGAGATGATGGGGATTCCCGGCATTGACATCGTCGGGGCGATCCCGGCCGAGTTGCAAAGCCCCGATCTCGTCTATTTCGCCGGCATTCCGACCGCCAGCGGCCAATCCGCGCCGGCCAAGGCGTTCATCGAGTTCCTCACCGGCTTTGAGGCGGCGCCGGTCATCAAATCGAAGGGCCTGGAGCCCCGGTGAACGCGGCGGGCGAGCGGGTCGCGGTCGTTACAGGCGCAAGCGCCGGGATCGGTCTTTACACCGCGCTCGGCCTCGCGCGGCAGGGAATGCGGGTCGTCCTGGTTGGACGCGACCCGGCGCGTACCGAGCGAGCGCGGCGGCTCGTCGCCGAGCGTTCCGGCTCGGGCGCCCTCGACACCGCGCTTGCCGATTTGGCCAGCCTCGCCGCGGTGCGCCGACTCGCGGACGCCTTGCTCGCCGACTATGAGCGCATCGATCTGCTGGTCAACAATGCCGGGCTCATCAGCCCTCACTTTCAGCTCTCCGAGGACGGCTACGAACTGACGGTTGCCGTCAACCATTTGGCGCCGTTCCTCTTGACCAACCTCTTGCTCGATCGGCTGCGCGCATCAGCCCAAACGAACCGGATGGCGCGCATCGTGACGGTGGCATCGCAGGCGCATCGGGGCGCCCACCTCAATATCGCCGCGCTAACCCGGCCGCAGGACTGGACGCCGCTCTCGGCTTATGGCCGCTCCAAATTATGCAACGTGCTGTTTACGCGCGCGCTGGCGCGCCGCCTCGATGCGACGCAAGTCACCACGGCATGTTTGCATCCCGGCGTCGTCGCAACCGCGATCGGCGATCGCGCCGGCGCGATCGCGGGATTCGGCTGGCGGCTTATCAAGCCATTTCTGATCAGCCCGGAAAGGGGCGCCGCAACTTCGCTGTTCCTCGCGGCGGTTCCCGACCCGACGCCGTTCCACGGCGCATACGTGGTCGGCAAGCGGGTCACCGAACCGGATGCCGCGGCGCGCGACGACCGGCTCGCGGAAGAACTGTGGGCCGAAAGCGCTCGCCTCGTCGGGCTGCCCGCCTCAGCGGCGGCTGGCGCTTAACGGCGGGCCGCCTTCGACATAGGTGGTCGCGACCGCCTCACCGGATTGCGGCAGAAAGGCAAGAATGCGCGCAGGTCCTGGTCCAAGCGCGACAAACCCATGCGGCACCCCAGCGGGCAAGGAGACGGTGTGATCGGCGGTCACGACGCGGCGCTCATCGCCGATCCACATCTCCAACGCGCCGTCGAGCACAATGATGACTTCATCGGCGGTGTTGTGGAAATGCGTCGGTGCGCCGGCGCCCGGCTCGATGACGCTGAGGCTTGCCGAGCAAGCGACGCCCTGCTCCGGGCCGGCGAGCGTAAAGCGGCGATAGCCCGGGCGCCACGGGATCTCGGCCGCGCGCTGATTCTCAACAATTGCCATCGTATTCTCCTTGCCCGCAAGGATAGGCCCGCTCAAAACGGTCGACAAGCAAGGCGACATTGCGCCGCCGGCCATTTCTTTCGATGCTCGGATCATGGCGAACGCATCCTACGACTACATCATCGTTGGTGCCGGCTCTGCCGGGTGCACGCTGGCCCACCGGCTCAGCGAGGACCCGAACGCGCGGGTGTTGCTGCTCGAAGCGGGTGGCTGGGACAAGGACCCGTGGATCCACATTCCGCTCGGCTGGGGCCGCATCCTGAATAACCGCATGCACGACTGGATGTATTTTGCCGAACCTGAGCCGACGATGGCTGGCCGCCGTGTCGAATGCGCGCGCGGCAAGGTCATCGGCGGCTCGTCATCGATCAATGCGATGGTCTATGTCCGCGGCAACCGCGCCGATTACGACCGCTGGGCCGATTTGGGGCTGACCACCTGGTCCTATGCGCATGTGCTGCCCTATTTCAAACGGCAGGAGAGCTGGGAAGACGGCGCCGGTCCCTACCGCGGCGGCGACGGCCTGCTGACGACCGAGCGCTCGCGCTTCCAGGATCCGCTCATCGAGGCGCTCGCCGAAGCCGGCCTCGCGGCCGGCCACCCGACGACAGAGGATTACAACGGCGCGCAGCAGGAAGGCTTTGGCAAGCCGCAGATGACGATCCGCGACGGTCGCCGCTGCAGCGCGGCGGTAGCCTATCTCAGGCCCGCTCTTGAACGGCCCAATCTCAAGATCGAGGTCGGTGCCCTCGCCTCGCGGCTCCTACTCAACAACCATCGCGCGACCGGCGTTGAATATCTGCGCGAAGGCGAAAAGCAGATCGTGCACGCCGAGCGTGAGGTCATTCTGGCGGGTGGCGTCATCAACTCGCCGCAACTGCTTATGCTGTCGGGGAGACCATATCGCGGTCGCGGTCACGTTCCGCCGCAAGGAGCCCGGACCGCTGCATCGCAAGATGCGCGCCGACCGCATTGTGCGCGAGATTGCCAAGGCTCGGCTGCGCGGCCGCGGCATCGCGGCAAGCCAGCCGCACGGTATCATGGCATTCCTGAAGACCGCGTCCGATCTTCCGATGCCCGACATCCAGCTGCTGTGCAGCGCGGCGCCGCTAACCGCCGCGCCCTATTTCCGGCCGTTCGTTGCGCCGTATGAGGACAGCTTCGCCTGCCGCGCCGTGCTGCTCCGACCGGACAGCCGCGGCCAGATCACGCTCGCCTCGCGCGATCCGAAGCAGGCGCCGCGCATCAAGCAGAATTTCCTCGCGCGGGAGAAGGACTGGGCGACGTTGCGCGCCGCGGTCAAGCTAGCGCGCGAGATTGGCCGCCAATCGGCGCTCGCGCCGTTTGTCGCGGCGGAAACCGGGCCCGGACCGGATCGCCGGTCGGATTCGGAAGTCGACGCCTATATCCGCGCAACCGCGATCACGGTTCATCACCCGCTTGGCACCTGCAAGATGGGCAGCGACCGGGACCCGGACGCCGTTGTCGACGCCGAATGCAAGGTGCGCGGTGTCGAGGGGCTGCGGATCGTCGATGCCTCGGTCATGCCGGATCTAGTCGGCGGCAACATCAACGCGCCGGTCATCATGATCGCCGAGAAGGCGGCGGATCTGATCCGTGGTCGAGAGCCGCTCGCGCCCGTCAACGTGTAGGGCGCGACGGGCAGCGCCGCTGCCCCTATATGTGGCTCGATGATTCTGACCCCGATCCCGCGCGCGCAACTTGCCGCGGCGCTCGACCGTTTTGCCGCGCAACTCGATGACCGAGATGGACATGCCGCCTTCGTGCGGATCCGTATGACCTCATCCGAGCGCGCCACCGGCGATGTAGCCGAGCGGCACCGCCGGCAGGCGCTGAAGCTCGCCGAGCATTTCGGCATGCCGGTGCATCCACCCGGCACGCGTCCTGGCTTTAATTGGGACGGCGCCGCGCTCGACGTTGACACCGAAGCCTATGTCATCCTGCACGAGATCGCGCATTTTGTGCTTGCCCCGCCGGAGCGGCGGCGCCTCGTCGATTTCGGGCTCGGCCCCGGGCCCGACACGCGCGAGCGGGCGGCAGCCGAGAGTGCCGCCGTAATCCCGCTCCTCGGGCGAGAAGCCGATGAGGCGGAAGCCTCGCTGCTCGGTATTCTATGGGAGGCGTCGCTCGGCCAGCCGGCGCTCGCCTCGTTTCTCGACCAGAACTGGTTAGAAGGGCTAGAGCGCTCGGCGGCGCAGCATTTCACGCAGGTATTTGCGCGTCTGCAGCGCCGCGGTCTTA
>VAZF01000187.1 GCA_005888425.1 Alphaproteobacteria bacterium | reverse complement strand
CGCGACGGCGGTGCTCTTGTCCCAACGTCTGATCGGCGCCAAGCGGTGGGTGAAATGAGCCGCACGCAGGGCAACGATCCGCGCCTCGATCGCCGCGAGGCGATGCGAGTGCTGCTCGGCAATCGGGGCGACATGCTGGTCGTGACCGGCCTCGGTTCGACGACCTGGGATGCCGCCGCGGTGGGCGAAGACGAGCGTAATTTCTATCTGTGGGGCGCGATGGGTGCGGCGGCGATGGTCGGGCTCGGCCTCGCAGTGGCCCAACCCGCGCGTCGCGTGCTCGTCGTGACCGGCGACGGCGAGATGCTGATGGGGCTCGGCGCGCTCGCGACGATCGGCGTGCAGCGCCCGCCAAATTTGGCGGTCGCCGTATTCGACAATGGCCATTATGCCGAGACCGGCATGCAGCGCAGCCACACCGATCATGGCGTCAGCCTGTGCGGCGTCGCGCGCAGCTGCGGCATCGGGGGCGTCTATGACATCGGCGACCGGCAAGCGCTCGCGGATTTCGCGCGGCTGCTCCCGTCACCGAGCGAGCGCACCCTGTTTGCGCGGGTCGCAATCCATGCCGAGGAACCACCGCGTGTGCTGCCGTCGCGCGACGGCGTTTTTCTGAAGAACCGTTTCCGCCGCGCAATCGGGGTCGAATGACGGCTACTTCAGCGGCTTCAAACTGCGCAGGTAATCGACGATCGCGTTGACGTCGTCCGAGCTCATCCGGTTGTAGGCGTCGAAGGGCATCGTGCGCGCCAGCTTGGTGCCGTCGGGGCGATGCCCGAGCAGGATCGCGGCCTTGATATCCGCATCGCTCCATCTGCCGAGCCCCGCATCCGGGTCGGGGGTGATGTTGCGGCTTACGGTCCGGCCCTCCGGGTTGCCGAGATCGGGCAAGTCGCGGCCGCCCGCGCCGAGCCGACTCATATCAAGGCGCGGCCCGTCGCGCGGCGTATGGCACTCCATGCAATGCGCGACCGGCCCCGCGAGATAGGCGCCATAAGCGATCTTGTCGCGCGGGTTCGGTTCGGCCACATGGCCGACGATCGGGCCATGGGAGGGCGGCTGCGACAGCTTGTAGTGCGAGCGGGGGACCGGATGGCGCACCGGCTTGAGGCTCTTCAGATAAACCGCAATCGCTTCGGCGTCGCGGTCCGACAATTGGCGATAGAATTCGAGCGGCATCGGGGGGCCGATCACGGTCCGGTCGGGACGCTTGCCATTGCGCAGCAGCTCCATACCGGGGATCGGCTTGCTGGTAGCGTCATGCGGCGTATGGCAATTCCCGCACGCAGCGAGGGCGTCAACCAGATAAGCGCCGCGCTCGCGGTAGGTCTGCGACACGCTGGGCGCGGAGGTCGTGCCGAGCAGCGCGGCGGCGCAAAGACACGCCACCAGCAAGACGTGGGCAGTTGGCCGGCGCGCTGTCACCTGCGTCTACTCGGTCCCGGGCGGTTTCAGCGTGCGCAGAAAGGCGACGATCGCATCGAGATCGGCGGGCGCGATCCGCTTGTACCAAGCGAAGGGCATCGTGCGGCTGAGGTGCGTGCCGTCCGGGCGGATGCCATCGGTAATGGCGCGCTTGATCTGCGCATCGGTCCAGCCGCCGATGCCGTGCTTCGAGCCGGCGGTGATGTTGCGGCTGACGGCGACCCCGCCGGGATGGTCGAAATCGGGCAATTCGCGGCCGCCGAGATAGGCGAGGCTCATGTCGAACGGCTTGCCGCCGCCGGGCGGCGTGTGACACAGGACGCAATGCCCGACCGGCCCAGTGAGATAACCGCCATACGCGACCTTATCGGCGCGCGATGGCTCGGGCACGTGCACGATCGGCGCGCCATAGCTCGGGGGGAGCGGCACCCTGTAATGCGGCTCGCCGATCTTGTTGCGCACCGGTTTGACGCTCTTCAGATAGGCGGCGATCGCGGCCGCATCGTTGTCAGATAATTGGCGATAAACCGGGATCGGCATCGGCGGCCGGATCAATGTGCCGTCCGGACGCTTGCCGTCGCGCAGCGCCGTTACGATCTCAGCCTCGCTCCATTGACCGATGCCGGTCTCCTCGTCGGGCGTTATGTTGGTGCCGACGATCTGTCCGAGCCCGGGGTCCTCGAATTCGAACCCGCCGCTGAGCTCCCGGCCGGCGACCGG
>VAZF01000186.1 GCA_005888425.1 Alphaproteobacteria bacterium | reverse complement strand
ATTCACAGGGAACCGCCACCGTGAGCATCGGAACCTTGCCGCTCTCCCGCATCACCGTGCTCGATCTGACGCATGCCCGGGCCGGGCCGACGGCGGTGCGCCAACTCGCCGATTGGGGCGCCAAGGTTATCAAGATCGAGCCGCCCAACGACCGGGGCGATGTCACGGGATCGCGGCGCGACGGGTTCGATTTCCAGAATTTGCACCGCAATAAGCGCAGTCTCTCGCTCAATCTGAAGACCGAGGACGGCAAAGCGATCTTTATGAAGCTCGCCGAGAAGGCCGACGTCATCGTCGAGAATTTTCGCTCGGAGGTGAAGTTCCGGCTCGGCGTCGACTACGAGTCGGTCAAGAAGATCAACAAGCGCATCGTATACGGCAGCATCTCCGGTTTCGGCCAGAGCGGGCCCTACGCGAAACGCCCCGGGGTCGACCAGATCGCGCAGGGCATGGGCGGCCTCATGTCGATCACCGGCCTGCCGGGCCAGGGTCCGGTGCGCGTAGGCATCCCGGTGGCCGATCTCACGGCCGGCATGTTCCTGGCGCACGGCATCCTCGTCGCGCTGCTCGAGCGCGAGCGCTCGGGCCGCGGCCAGTGGGTGCACACCTCGCTGCTGGAAGCCATGGTGCGGATGCTCGACTTCCAGGCCTCGCGCTGGACGCTCGGCAAGGAGATCCCGCCACAGGCGGGTAACGATCATCCGACCGGGATCCCGACCGGGGTGTTCAAGACGTCCGACGGCCACATGAACATCGCGGCCTCCGGCCAGGTGATGTACCGCCGACTCTGCGAGGCGATCGGCGCGCCGGCGCTCATCGACGACCCGCGCTTCAAGATGGCGCCCGACCGCTCGAAGAACCGGGCGGCCATGAACGCGGAGCTCGACCGGGTGCTCATGCACAAGCCGACGGCGCACTGGGTGGACGTGCTCAACAAGGCGGGCGTTCCGTGCGGCCCGATCTACAACGTGAAGGAGGTCTTCGACGATCCGCACGTGCAGGCGCTCGGGCTCGCGGTCAGCATCGAGCACCCGCGGCTCGGCAAGCAGTCGGTGCAGAACCTCCCGGTGACCCTCTCGCGCACACCGGGCGCCGTCCGCACGGCCTCGCCCGACATGGGCCAGCATACCGACGAGGTCCTCGGAGAGCTCGGCTACGGCAAGGACGAGATCGCCGCGCTGCACCGGGACAGCGTCGTCTAACGCTGTCCGGGGAGGCGCCGTCATGACGCGCGTCCGCTCGCTCGTGGCCGCCACGCTGCTCGTCGCCGGCGGCGCGGCCCTCGGCGCCGCGCAGTCGGCGGCGCCCGAGGCGCAGAACATGCGGCTCGTCGGCCAGCACGACCTGCAGGCGCGCTCGGCCTATCAGCCGCTGGTCCACAAGCAGGGCGACCGGTTCATCGCCTACGTCGGCCATCACGGCGGACTCCGCCGCAATCCCCTCACCGGCCGCGACGAGCTGAACGGGACCTCGATCCTCGACGTCACCGATGCGCGCGCGCCGCGCTATCTCGCCCACATCCCGGGCGCGCCGGGCGAGGCGGAGGAGGGCGGCGCTTCGATGGTGCGCGTGTGCGCCGGTGCGACGCTGCCGCGCGCCGATACGAGCAAGACGTACCTCCTCCGGACGATGGGCAATCTCTCGCACGAGATCTGGGACGTCAGCGATCCCGCCCGGCCGGCGCAGCTCACCACGATCGTCGCGGGCCTCAGGCAGACGCACAAGAACTGGTGGGAGTGCGACACGGGCATCGCCTACCTCGTCTCCGACGGCCGCCCGGCCGGCTGGCGGACGAACCGCATGACGAAGATCTACGACCTCGGCGATCCCGCGCACCCGCGCTTCATTCGCGACTTCGGTCTCACGGGCCAGGAGCCCGGCGCGACGGGGACCGCGCCCGAGGGCGTGCACGGGCCGATCGCGCGCGCCAACCGCGTGTACTTCGCGTACGGCACGGGGAGCAAGGGCGTGCTGCAGATCGTCGACCGCGCGAAGCTGCTCGCCGGCGATCCCGCCTCCTCCGCGCCGCTCGAGCCGACGCCCGCAAATCTTAAGTATCCGCAGATCGGCCGGCTCGACATGTCGCCGGACTGGGGCGGCCATACGAGCTTCCCGATCCTCGGCATGCGCGTCGGGGAGTTCGGTCCCAACACCCGTGGCGTCACGCGCGACTTCGTGCTGCTCGTCTCCGAGTCGCTGAAGAACGAATGCCAGGAGCCGCGGCAGCTCACCTTCCTCGTCGACGTCACCAACGAGAGCACGCCGTTCTCCGTCGCCACCTTCCAGGTGCCGGAGAAGCCCGGCGACTTTTGCTCGCGCGGCGGGCGCTTCGGTCCGCACTCGTCCAACGAGTCGTTCGCGCCCGTCCACTACGGCAAGCTCGTGTTCCTCGCCTACTTCAACGCGGGCGTTCGCGCGGTCGACGTCCGCGATCCGTTCCGTCCGCGCGAGGCCGGCTACTTCATCCCGGCCACGACGTCCAACACCGACAAGCGCTGCGTGGACGTCGGCGGGACGCCGCGCTGCAAGGTGGCGATCCAGACCAACAACGTCGAGATCGACGACCGCGGGCTGATCTACCTCGCCGACCGCGCCAACACGGGCCTGCACATCGTGGAGTTCACGGGCGAACTCCGCTCACTGTCGCCCCGCTGACACCGACGGTGGCACTCGCGTTGCACCGATGTGCGCGCATGCGTACGTATACACGCCCCTTCGTCGCGTCCCTCGTCGCTGCCCTCGTCCTGATCCTTGCGTCGCCGGTCTACGCCGGCGCGCCGACCGACACGCTGAAGGGAACGGTCGACCGAATCGTGCAGATCCTTGCCGACCCCGCGCTCCAAGACAAGCCCGAGCAGCGCCGCGCGGAGGTTCGCAAGATTGCCGAGGGCATCTTCGATTATCCGGACACCGCCCGCCGCGCGCTCGGCCCGCACTGGAGCGCACGAAGCCCACAGGAGCAGCAGGAGTTCGCGAAGCTGTTCGCCGATCTGCTCGATCGCGCGTACGTCTCGAAGATCGAGCTCTATCAGGGAGAGCGCGTCCGCTACGTGGGCGAGACGGCCGACGGTGACGAGGCGACCGTCAAGACGGTCATCGCGACGAAGAAGAGCAGCGACATTCCGGTCGACTACCGCATGCACCGCAAGGACGGCCGCTGGCTCGTCTACGACGTCATCATCGAAGGCGTGAGCCTCGTCTCGAACTACCGCACACAGTTCAACAAGATCGTGCAGACCGAGTCCTACGACGCGCTGGTACAGCGGATTCGGGCGAAGGAGACCGCCGAACCCTCGGCCAGCCCGGCTCGGCCGCGGAGCGATCGGTAGGCGGAACCTACACGGCCGAGTCTTCCTCGTCGTCCTCGGGTTCCGTCGCTTCGGTCCGGGGGTGGGCGCCCGCGCCGCCCTCGAGGCCGGCGTCACGCAGATAGCAGTGCCTGTGAACGGACAGGCCGAGCGACGCTGGCCGGGTCACGTCATCCCCGTCGAAGATGAAGCGGTCGCAAAAGAGGCAGCGCTCCCGGCCCATCGCGTCGGAGAGGCGCAATATTGAGGCCATCGAGAGTAAGGGCTACGTAGGACTACGATACCAGTAGAATTACGGTTCTAACGGCCC
>VAZF01000185.1 GCA_005888425.1 Alphaproteobacteria bacterium | reverse complement strand
TCGTCGTTCTGGAAAACATCACTCGTCATGTCGAGGCCGGCATGCCGCGCCGCCAGGCCGCGCTGCTCGGCGCGCGCGAGGTCGGCTTCACCGTCCTTTCGATGAGCCTCTCGTTGATCGCGGTGTTCGTGCCGATCCTGCTGATGGGCGGTCTCGTCGGGCGCATCTTCCGCGAATTCGCGATGACCCTGTCGATCGCGATCCTGATCTCGCTGGTCGTGTCGCTGACGACGACTCCGATGATGTGCGCCTATATCGCGATGCACCGCCCGCAGCACCGGCGGTCTCGCTGGTATGTCGCGAGCGAGCGGGTCTTCGACTGGATGCTGCGCTCCTATGACCGCACCTTGCAACGCGCCCTGCGCCGCCCCGCGCTTGTCATGCTGGTCCTGTTGCTGACGATCGTCCTCAACATTTACCTCTTTATCATCGTGCCCAAGGGGCTGTTCCCGCAGCAGGATACCGGGCGCATGGTCGGCGGCCTCCAGGCCGACCAGAGCATCTCGTTCCAGATGATGCGCCAGAAGCTGCGCCAGTTTGTCAGGATCGTCGGAGAAGACCCGGCGGTCGCCAGTGTTGTCGGCTTCACCGGTGGCGGTCAGACCAATTCCGGCTTTATGTTTGTCGCGCTGAAGCCGCTCGCCGAGCGCGATGCATCGGTTAGTCAGGTGATCGGCCGGCTCCGCCCCAAGCTGGGCCAGGTTGCCGGCGCCCGGCTGTTTTTACAGCCGGTGCAGGATATTCGCGTCGGCGGGCGGCAGAGCAACGCGCTCTACCAGTACACGCTGCAGAGCGACGATCTGAACGAATTGTACAACTGGTCCCCCAAGGTCACCGACGCGCTGGAGCGGGTTCCCGAGCTGACCGAAGTCAATTCCGACCAGCAGCAGAAGGGGCTCGAAACCGATCTGGTCATCGATCGCCCGACCGCGGCTCGCCTCGGCCTCACGGTGTCGCAGATCGATAACACGCTCTACGACGCCTTTGGCCAGCGGCAGGTCTCGACGATCTACGCTCCGCGCAACCAGTACCATGTCGTCATGGAGGTCGCGCCGGAGTTCTGGCAGAACCCCGACACGCTCGACCGCATCTTTATCAGCACCGCCGGCGGCACCGTTAAAGGCACCCAGGCCACCAACGCACTCCCCGGCACCGTCTCGTCTAATAACCGTCCCGCCACGAACGGCACGGCCGCAAATTCGGCCAGCACGGCCGCGGCTCAGCTAAACGCCCAGGCAGTGCGCAACCAGGCGACGAATGCCATCGCCAATAGTGGCCGCAGCGCGACCTCAACGGGCGCCGCCGTCAGTACCGCACATGAGACGATGGTGCCGCTCTCCGCTGTCGCACATTACGAGACCGGCAATACCCCGCTGGCGGTCAATCACCAGGGGCTCTTCGTCGCCAGCACGATCTCGTTCAACCTGAAGCCCGGCGTCTCGCTCGGCGAAGCGACGCAGGCGATCAACGCGGCCGTGGCGCAGCTGCACATGCCGGCGAATGTGCGCGGCAATTTCGCCGGGACCGCACAGTTGTTTCAGACATCGTTGGCCAATGAGCCGATCCTCGTCGCCGCCGCATTGGTCGCCGTCTATATCGTGCTCGGCGTCCTCTATGAGAGCTACATCCACCCGATCACGATTCTCTCGACGCTGCCTTCCGCGGGGGTCGGCGCGGTCCTCGCGCTGATGCTGTTCAACATCGATTTCAGCATCATCGCGCTGATCGGCGTCATCCTCCTGATCGGCATCGTCAAAAAGAACGCGATCATGATGATCGACTTTGCGCTCGCCGCGGAGCGCAACGAGGGGCTCAGCTCGCGCCAGGCGATCTACAAAGCTTCGCTCTTGCGTTTCCGTCCGATCATGATGACGACGATGGCGGCGGCGCTTGGCGCGGTGCCTCTCGCGATCGGCTTTGGCGAAGGCTCGGAGCTGCGCCGTCCGCTCGGCATCTCGATCGTCGGCGGGCTCCTCGTCAGCCAGGTTCTGACGCTCTACACGACGCCGGTCATCTATCTCTATCTCGACCGTTATCGCCTGTGGGCCCAACAGCGCTGGGGAGCGCGCCGCCGCATGTCGTGGCGCAGCCGGGCGCCCGAACCCGGCGAATGACAACCTACAATCTGTCGTCCCGGCGAAAACCGGCCCGCGCGCTGCTGCAGCTCGGGACATTGCTGGTCGGAGCCTGCACGGTTGGGCCGAATTATCAGCGGGCGCCCGCACCGGTGCCGGTCGCCTACAAGGAAGCGGCGCCTGAGAGCGGCGGGCAGACCGGCTGGCGAGTGGCGCGGCCGGCCGACATCTACGATCGCGGCAGCTGGTGGTCCGTCTACGACGACCCGGTGCTCGATAGTCTGGAGCGCCAGATCGACATTTCGAACCAGAATTTGAAGGCAGCGGCGGCCGCCTTCCGCCAGGCGGAGGCGATCGTCGCACAGGCCCGCGCCGGGTTCTTTCCGACGGCGAGTTTCACGGAAACGGCGACGCGCCAGCGAACCAGCGGCGGGCGGGTGGGAGCGACAGGCGTTTCCGGCGGCAATACCGGGAGCATCTCCAACTTTTTCAGCCTTACGACCTCGGCGAGCTGGGTTCCCGATCTGTGGGGCAAGGTCGAGCGGACGGTCGAGAGCGATGTCGCCAGTGCGCAGGCGAGCGCAGGCGATGTGGCCAGCGCCCGACTCGCGGCGCAAGGTCAGCTCGCCAGCGACTATATGCAGCTGCGCATTGCCGACGAGTTGAAGCGGCTGCTGGAAGCCTCGGTCCAGGCTTTTAGCGAATCGCTGCGCATCACTCGCAACCAGTACCGCGCCGGCACCGCCGATCAGTCGGCGGTGTCGCAGGCCGAAGCGCAGCTTGAGAACACGCGGGCGCAACTGATCGCGCTTGGTGTGACCCGCGCCCAGCTCGAACATGCCATCGCGGTGCTGATCGGCAAGGCGCCGGCGGAATTCTCGATCGCGGCGACGACGGAGAAGCTTGCCATTCCGGACGTCCCGCCCGAGTTGCCGGCGGCATTGCTGGAACGTCGTCCGGACATCGCTGCGGCGGAACGGCGCATGGCCGCCGCCAACGCGCTGATCGGCGCCGCAGAGGCGGCGTTCTTCCCGACTGTCACGCTGTCGGCCGATTACGGCGTTTCGGCTTCGATGATCAAGCGCCTGTTCAACACGGCCAGCCGGATGTGGTCGGTCGGAGACACGCTGACCCAGACGCTCTTCGATGCCGGGTTGCGCCATGCGGCGGTCGAGCAGGACCGCGCCGCTTTCGACGCCGCCATCGCCAATTATCGGCAGACCGTGCTGACCGGATTCCAGCAGGTCGAGGACGAGCTGGCTGCGCTGCGCATCCTCGCCAACCAGGCGGTGGCCGAAGATGCGGCGGTTGCCGCTGCGCGCGAGGCGGAGCGCATCATAACCAACCAGTACAAGGCCGGGACCGTCGCCTATACCAGTGTCGTCGTCGCCCAGACCACGGCGCTCAACAACGCGATAACCGCGGCCAATGTGCGGCAAAGCCGGCTCGTCGCCAGCGTCGCGTTGATCCAGGCATTGGGCGGGGGCTGGGATGCCTCGCAGCTGCCCAGCCGCGACCGCATCGAGGCGGACAGCCCGCTCAATTTCAACCCGTTGCCTCCCGCTGACACGCTGCCTGGTTTCTGGGACTCTCTGCCGCGGCTCTGGTAGGGCGGGAAGGGCCAAGCGCGGGGACGCGCCCATTGACAGGGCAGCGGCGCGCCCGGAACACTCCGGGCCTTTCCGAGGGACGGGGCAGCGGTGGCGGCGGGGTGGAAAGCGACGGGACGGCTCGGGGTCGATATCGGCGGTACCTTTACCGATGTCGCCCTGGAGGTGGCTGATGCCGCTGGCGCGCGGCGCTACAGCGCCAAGATCCTGACGACCCCCGAGGCGCCCGAGCGCGCCGTCATCGCGGCGATCCGAGAGGTGTTGCTCGAGGCGGCGCTCGCCCCGCGCGATCTCTCGATCATCATCCACGGCACGACCTTGGCGACGAACGCGATCATCGAGCGCAAGGGCGCCAAGACCGCCCTCGTCACGACCGAGGGCTTTCGTGACACGATCGAGATCCGGCACGAAAACCGCTTCGAGCAGTACGACGTCAACATCGACCTGCCGCCGCCCCTGGTGCCGCGCCGGCTGCGCTTTGTCGCGCCGGAGCGGGTCAACGCCCAGGGCAAGATCATCCTGCCGCTCGACGAAGATGCGCTCGAGCGCCTCGCCGACCGCCTCGCTGAGGAGCAGGTCGACAGCGTCGCGATCGGCTTTTTGCACAGCTACACGAACCCGGCGCATGAGGAGCGCACCCGCGAGATCTTGACCGCGCGCCTTACCGGGGTGACCTACACGCTGTCCTGCGAGGTGTCGCCCGAGATGCGCGAATACGAGCGCTTCTCGACCGCCTGCGCCAACGCCTATGTGCAGCCGATGATGGGGCGCTACCTCGTCAATCTCGAAGAGAAGCTGCAGCAGGAGGGCCTGCGCTGTCCGCTGTTCCTGATGCTGTCAGGAGGCGGGTTGACGACGGTCGAAACCGCAATCCGGTTTCCGGTGCGTCTTGTCGAAAGCGGCCCCGCCGGCGGTGCCATCTTTGCCAGCCAGATCGCGCGGCAATGCGGGCTCGACACCGTTTTGTCTTACGATATGGGCGGCACGACCGCGAAGATCTGCCTGATCGACGAT
>VAZF01000184.1 GCA_005888425.1 Alphaproteobacteria bacterium | reverse complement strand
GACCTGGCGGTCGTCCGGGTGCAGTCGACCAATGCGGTGCCACCGTTGCGATTTCGGGATGGGAGTAGCATTCGCCCAGCCGATCCTATCGTTGTGGTCGGGTTTCCCTATGCCGGCCTGCTGACGCAAAGCCCGCAAATTACGACCGGCGTCATATCGGCCCTGGCGGGCATCCACGATGACTCGCGGTATGTCCAGTTGACGGCACCGGTTCAGCCCGGCAGCAGCGGCGGTCCGTTGCTCGATTCCAGCGGCAATGTAATTGGGATCGTGTCGTCAAAGCTCGACACCATGGCGGCGGCAGAATGGACGGGCACATCCGGGTGGATCCTGACGCTGCCCGAAAACATCAATTTCGCCACCAAAAACATCAATGCCCGCGAATTCCTCGACGCGAATCACATAGCCTATGACACGGCCCCATCGACGACCAAGCTTGATGCCGCGGATGTCGGAGAACTGGCCGCGAGATCGGTGGTTCTGGTCGGATGCGGAGGGCCCGATCAGGCCGCGGTGTCGGTCGGCGTTTCCGACAAGTGAGCGCGATCGTGAAGCCGATCCGAGCCTTGCAGGGCTGCCCAACAAATCGACGCCTACGATCAACCCTCTAAGCGGACATCAATGAATAACGTGGCGGAGAGCGTCCGCCGCAATCCCGGAATCTCATTGGCGCCTCGGGAGACAGCACAGTGAGGGGATACCCCCGGTTTTCATGACGCGCGCAGTGGCAAGCAATGGCTCTATCGTCCAGTTCAAATACGACGGAGGAATGGCACCAAACCACGGCGCGCCGGCCCTGAAATGCTGACTGTCAATGGTCGGTATTGGGACGAACCGGCAGCTTCCCCCAACTGAGCTGGCGTTTTCTGCCCAGTGTTAAATATCGGCGGAATTCACGCTCAGCGGTCATCGCCGCCCGGCCGACGGCGGTTGAGGCCCCCGTCCCGCTTTTCGCATTTCTGCCGAAACTGAATAGCGAGCCCGCGTAGCTCGCGAGCAGAATCAGGTTTGTGTTCTCGGGCATTGGCTGCAACGCGCGGTCGACCCCTCCAACCGCTAAAAACGTGCGGCTTCGCACAAACCGCGCCGTCGTGATGGTCGTCCAAGAATAGGGCAGAGCTGCCGATCAGGGATTATTTGTCCGCAGGGCGGCAACGCCCACATATTTCGTCAGCAGCGCGACGACGAGCAGGGGCGGCGGTGCATTGTGGCGCCGCCGGTCGGCCGCCGAAATAGCTATATTTCGAGTGCCGGTTCCATGGCCGGCGGACGGTACAAATCGATGTGGACTTTCAGAATCGCGATCACAGCCGCGGTGCTGGCCTTCGTCACCGCTCTAGCCTCGTGCCTGATAACTATCCAGATCGCGACATCTCACGCGGCGGCCGGAGCGGCGGCGGCGGCTGCGATGGATGCAGCGAGCGCGAACACGCTTACCCGGCTCAAGGCCGATGTCTCGGAGTTGAGCTCGGTTGCTCGCATACTGGCGACCAGTCCCTCCCTCACCGACTCGGATGACCGGAGCGAGGTCGATGGCGCCATCGGGCTGTTCAAGTCGGCGCTCCACGAGTTGCCTCAGGCGGATAGCCTCTATGTCGGCTACGATAACGGCTGCTGGTTGCAGGTGCGGCGCCTTGACGTTCTCGACGCGACGGAGCGTCAGCGGCTCGAGGCGCCCCCCGGGGCCGTCTACAATATCAACCTGGTCCGCCCGAATGCGGGCGGAGCGCTATCGATGCGGCGCGTCTTCGAGGACGAGCACGGCAATAAAATCGAGCAGCTCGATCTGTGGAATTATGGCTACGACGCCAGAGAACGAAGCTGGTACCGCGATACGCAGCAGCGAAACCGCGCGCTCGTTTCGCCACCATATGCTTCGTTCAGTATCGGCACGCCGATGATCACCCTGAGCGCGCCTCTGAGAGGGGGTGTGCGCGGCGTTCTTGCCGCGGATCTCAAGCTGGATAAATTCAGCGATCTTGTTCAAGCACAGAGACCGGGCGAACATGGCACCGCAGTTATCTTCGATGCATTTGGCGTCCTCCTGGCGCATCCCGATTTTGCCCGCCTACTGGAACATGCGCGGCACCATCCCTCGCACCCGCAGATGCCGCAGATCGACGAAATCCGGAACGGGCTGATCGGCGCGGTTATGCGGCGGTGGGATGGTAGCGATCGCTATGACGGAAACATCAGTGAGGAAGGTCAAGATTATATCTTTCGTTTGCGGAAATTTTCTGAAGACAATGCCTACAGTGGGTACTCGTTACTGATTGCCGCGGAGGGCGATTTTGCCCCCACCGTTCGCCGATTGCAGAGCCGGGGATTGGTTTTGGCGCTATTGGCGTGCGGCTGCTTCATGCCCGTGGTTTGGATCTTTGGAAGCCGGATGTCGCGTTCGCTCAGGCGACTGACGGAGCAGGCGAACCAGCTTCACAGCTTGGCAGCACCCGATGAAAAATCCGTAACATCAAACATCTCAGAGATCCACGAACTGGGCAGCACCCTTTCGGTCGCCCAGCGCACGATCAGCTCCTTTGCTCATTTCGTGCCGAAGGACATCGTGAAAGGAATCATCGATGGCTCCATCTCCACCGAGCTTGGCGGCGTGAGGCAGGAAGTCACTGTCCTGTTTACCGACGTCGCAAATTTCACCGGTATCGCCGAGGCGAGCAACCCCGACAATCTGATGCGGCAGATGTCGCGTCATTTTACGGCCCTGACCGAGGCCTTTATTGCCGAAGGGGGCACGGTGGATAAGTTCATCGGCGACTCCGTCATGGTATTCTGGAACGCGCCGCACCTGCAGCTCGATCATGTCGAACGGGCCTGCCGTGCCGCACTTGTGGCAAAGGCGGCCAGCGAGGCCCTCAACATTCAATTCATCGCTGAGGGGCTGCGGCCCTTCGCCGTGCGTCTAGGTATTCATTTCGGCGATGCGGTAGTCGGGAATTTGGGGTCCGCGGAGCGGATGGAATATACGGTATTGGGCAACAGCGTAAATCTGGCAGCGCGCCTCGAAGGGTTGAATAAGGAGTACGGAACGACGATCCTGGTCAGTGAGGCTGTCCGCGATCGCGTCCATAACCGGTTCCATTTCAACGCTATCGCGTCGGTCATCGCCAAGGGAATGACGACGGAAACGCAAGTTTTCGAGCTGGTCGAAGCTGTCGCGTGAACATTCCTGGGCTGCATTCAAGGTTTAAACGCAGGTCACGCGTCCTAGACCAAATTGAGGGTCGCGGCGGACCGAGCCCGCGGGTTATTGCACTTGGCACGCGCCAGCACTGGGAAGATCGGGCTGCCAACACGATGCACCAGTCTCCGTCATCAGCCGGGTCAGCACGTCCGCTTCGCGGTCAAGAACCATGCGAGGGTTCTGGCCTCGCAGGACGATGAACTGAAACGTGTCCATGAGCACCCTGTCGAACTCGTCGGCACGGTGACCGAGCCCAGTCGGCGGTAACGCGGGCAGAGCATCCTGCGCCGACTGCATCTTTCCGAGAGCGGTCGCGGCCATCTTTAGGCCAGGCTCGAGATCTTCCGGCAGCTCCGCTTTCACGACCGGCACAAAGCCGACAGCACGGGTGATGGCGATCTGCGTCTGAGCCTGGCTTAAATAGTCGATCAGGGCCGCCGCACCTTCTTTATGGGGCGCCTTCTTGAGCATGGCGAGCCCGGCGAGCACCGGCATGTAGCCGCGTCCTCTTGGTCCCGCGGGGGCCGGAAAGACGACGAAATCCTCCGGCTTTTCCCGGAGTGCGCTGAGCACGCGGGCAACATGATCGAAGGCGATCCAGACCTCGCCGGAGAGCAAGGGTTGTTGCATGAAATCGAAGCTTGTCGAGTTCGGATTGACACCGTGCCATAGCTCGGCGAACTGCACCCACATCGCTTCGGCGGCCTCGGAGCGGAACGGGACCACCACCCCGCCCGTAAACGATGGATAAAGAAAGCCCTCCAGGAAGCGGTGCATCAGCCCTTGCGGTCCAGCCGGGAAGCCCAACAGGCGCTTGCCGGTCTTGTGCTTGATCGTCCTGGCCCAGGTCGTCAGTTGGTCGTAGCTGAGCGTATCTATGTCTGCTCCATCGGGCAGATAAGGCAGCGCCGTCTTATTGGCCACCATGATGTAGCTTGCCTGCATCCACGGGATGTAAAGCTGGTGGGCGGTGCCGAGCTTTCCGAGTCTCAACAGCGCCTCCGGAATACCGCGGCCTGCGAGCGTGGCCGCGACGCCGTCGAGCGGCTCTAACGCGTCCACGATCGACTGCAGCTCGCCATGCAGCGCGCCGACGACGTCTACCCCCCGCCCACCGGCCCGCCCCTCTTTCGAGATTCGGACGGGGTCGAGTCCCGCTCGCTCGGTGAGGTAGTCGACCTCGCCTGGAAAATCTTTCAGGATAAAATTGCGCATCTTCTGCGCCTCCGCGATCGGGCGCAGCTGCGTCGACAGAAACACCACATGCTCGCTTTGCGCGGCGCCGGCAACGGCGGTGAACAGCACAGCGGCGCAGAGCGCGACGGCGAACCAGGCGGCAGTCCTCTGTATCGCTCGTTCTCCTGATCGATT
>VAZF01000028.1 GCA_005888425.1 Alphaproteobacteria bacterium | reverse complement strand
GCGCATTGGGGCGGGGAGACACGATCAGATACGCGCCGAGCACGCCGGCGATGGCGCCGCTCGCGCCAACCATCGGCACCTGGGAGGTTGGGTCGGCGCCAGCCTGGATCAGCGCTGCGGCGGCGCCGCAACAAAAGTAGATCAGCAGATACCGGAAGCGGCCCAGCAGATCCTCGACATTGTTCCCGAAAATCCACAGGAACAGCATGTTGCCGCCGAGATGGAACCAGCCGCCATGCAGGAACATGCTGGTGAAGATCGTCGCCCAGGGCGGGATCACCGCTAATCGCGGCGGCAAATCGGCATAGCCGAACAGCACGGCCGGGATCATGCCGTACTGGAATGTGACGACATCCGGGTTGTGCGCCAGCTCCCATAGGAAGGCGCCGATGCACATGCCGATCAGCCCGTAGGTGACGACCGGCACCTCCCGGATCGGATTGTCGTCATAGAGCGGCAGGGCGAAGATCACGCGCGCTTCCTCGGCAGCAAACCCGCGCGGCTCGCGCGCGGCATTACGCTATCAACGCAATCGCGATGATCCGCTCTCTCAGCCGCTGAAAGGTGGGTCCCGGTTTTATCGGGCAGACGACCTGAGCCGTGCCGTCAGGAGCCGACGAGACCGAGTTGGGGGCTGGATGGCTCGGCGAAGCGCTGTTTCGGGATGCGCCCCGCAAGGCGCGCCAGGCGGCCGCCTTCGACAGCGGCACGCATCCCCGCCGCCATGCGCACGGGGTCGTGCGACTTAGCAATCGCCGTGTCGATCATGACCGCGTCGCACCCCAGCTCCATCGCTTGCGCCGCATCGGAGGCGGTGCCGATCCCGGCATCGAGCACGACCGGCACGGGGCTCCGCGAACAGATCAGCTCGATCGCTGCGGGATTGGCGATACCCATGCCGGAGCCGATCAGCGAGCCCAGCGGCATGACCGCAGCGCAACCGACATCGGCGAGCTTTTGGCAGCTGACCGGATCCTCGTTGCAATAGGGCATCACGATAAAGCCCTTGCGCACGAGTTCGTCCGCGGCGTGCACGAGCTGCTCGACATCCGGATAGAGCAACTCGCGATCGCCGATCAGCTCGAGCTTGACCCAATTGGTGTTGAGGGCTTCCCGCGCCAATTCGGCCGTCAGGATCGCGTCGCGCGCCGTCACGCATCCCGCCGTGTTGGGCAGGATTCGATATTTGTCACCGAGCAGGTCGATCAAGCTGCCGGAATAGCCTTCGAGGCTGATTCGCCGGATCGAGGCGGTCACCATTTCGGCGCCGCTCGCTTCAAGCGCATCGAGCATGACCTGCTGGTTCGGAAAGCGCGCAGTTCCGGCGATCAACCGCGAGGAGAAGGTGGCGCCGGCAATGACAAGTGGGTCGGCCATCAAACGATCCTACAACAAAAACTCAGCCACCCTGAAACGGGCGCACGATTTCGATACTGTCCCCCGCCGCAAGTAACGCTGTTTGCCACTCGGCGCGCCTGACGACGCTGCCATTGATCGCGACCGCGAGAAACCGCGCGCCAGGATCGATACCCTGCTCGGCCAAGAGCTCGGCCACGGTTGCGGCAGCGAGTTCCGTGTCCTTACCGTTGATCCTCAGCTGCATCATCACGTCTTCCCGCCGACAATCGCGAGCCTCGGCCGGACAGGGTCAGTGCCGGCAAAACGCTCGGGCGAAAACGGCCGGGCGATCTCGGGCAGCCGTTCCCTCAATATATAGGCGCTGACGACGGCGGCGGTGACCGGGGTCAACAGGATGCCGTTGCGGTGATGGCCAGTCGCGATCACGAGCCGGTCGAGGCCGCTCGGGCCAAGCATCGGCGCGTCGTCGCGCGAGCCCGGCCTGAACCCGACCCAGGTCTCGGCGATCGGCAATTCCTCGATCGCCGGGATCGCGCGCCAGGCGCCTTCGATGAGGGCGAAGAGACCGCCCGCGGTCAGGCTCGTGTCGAAGCCGCGCTCCTCGACGGTGCCGCCGATGACGAGGCGTCCGTCGCGCCGCGGCACGAGATACCCGTGCGGCAGCCACAGCACGTGCCGCAACAGCGGCGCCGCCGGATCCATCTGCAAGGCGAGCATCTGGCCCTTGATCGGCCGCACCGGCGGCAGATAGGCGGGCGGGATGCCGGCGATCTCGCGCGACCAGGCGCCGGCCGCCAGCACCACAACATCGGCACTATTGCGGCCCCGCTCGGTGACGACGCCCGCGGCGCGCCCGCCGGCGACGATGACCTCGCGCACCGGGCAATGCTCGATCAGCTCGACCCCGGCATGCCGCGCGGCGACCGCCAGCGCTTGTCCCAGCAACCGGTTCTCGACCTGGTGATCGCGGGGGCTGAAGACGGCCGCAGCGGTACCCGGTTTCAGATGCGGCTCGCGTTGTCGCGCCTCGGCGGCGGTCAGCCACTGCAGGTCGAGCCCAAGCCCTTTCTGGAATTCATAGGAATGGCGCAGCTGGGCTGTGTCGTCGCGATTGAGCGCGACGACCAGCGTGCCCTCGTCGCGGTAATTGACCGAGATGCCGCTGGCCCCTTCCAGCTCGCGTGCGAAATCGGGCCACAGGCGCTGGCTTTCGAGCGCCAGCGGCAAGAGCGGCTCCTCCCCCGGCTCCGTCTCGACCGCCGCAGCGAGCATGCCGGCGGCCGCCCAGCTGGCACCGCGCCCGGCGTCGCCGCGGTCGTACACGGTGACCGTGCAGCCGGCCTGTGCCAGCCGCCACGCGATACCGAGGCCGACGACCCCGGCGCCGATGACGACCGTCTTCGGACGGTGCGATGGAACGACAATCGACGCGCTAATGACGGACTCCCTTCACCGGGCAAGCCCGGCCAGGTTCAGTGGGTTTGTTCTCAGCCGTCGGCCCCCGACCCCGGGGGCATGCCGGACGGCACCCCAGCCTCGGCGCAATTTCAAGCCGACCCTCGCGGCGATGCAAGGATTTTCTGCTGAAGGGGCTACCCAGGCCGATGAAGCGCCGCCGCCACCCGGCGGCGAGGGCCCGACCTCTTAACTTTTTCGACAGACCTGCTGGTTAGGGTGCCGGTATGCGCCCGTTCGCGGGCGCTCGCCCGCATGGGCATCCTCCCCTCAGCCTGAGGCCGCCTTTTGGCGGCCTCTTTTTTATCCGATCAGCCCTTCCGCAACTCGGGCTCGCTCGCCGCGTCGACGATGTCGCCCTCGGTATCGATGCGCCCCCGTTCGCCGGCTCGATCCCCAGCAATCGCCGCCCGCCCATGGACCGGACGATCCGGGAAGAGGCAGTTGTCGTTCGGCGGCCATACTGCGGTAACCGGCCCGCAGCTCATTTGTTCCGTGCCGGTTTGTTTTACGATTTCGGCTATCGTTAGGATCGGAGCACATCGAGGGAAGCATCAATGCGATTTCGGTTAAGGGCGGCCGCCGCAGGTCTGGCGCTCTGTCTGGCGGTTCTGTGGCCAGGCTTCGCGGCGACAACCGACGATCAGTTCAAATCCGATATCGAGGGCTTTCTCAACAAACTGAGCACGACGACGCATGGCGTCCTCAGCTGGGAGGGCTCGGACAGTTTCGAGATGCGGCGAGAGGGCGATGCCGCCGTCGCGACGATCACCAATGCGCGGCTGACGCTGCACGAGGCAAAACCCGCGGAGCTCGTCTTCGATCGCATCGAGATCCGCCGCATGCCGGCGCCCGGAATGCCATCCACCGCCAAGTTCGACATCGTGTTCCCGGCACAATCGACGCTGACCCTGGCAGACGGGACGAAAACCAGCCTCAGCCTCAAGGACGCAAAAGCGAGCCTCGCCCTCGAAGAAGGATCCAACCGGTTCAGCGAAACCTTGGCCTCGTTTGCCGGCGCTCGCCTGGAGCACGCATCCACCGGCGATTGGGTCAGCTTCGGCCCCCTCTCGATGTCCTCGAAGCTCGCCGGTGCGGCGGATGGCGGCTGGTCGAACCCGATCGATTTCGAGCTGAAGCAGATCGAATTCTTCCTCAGCGAGGTGCCGGTCGGCGGGGCGATCGAGCGGATCGCCTACACGGCCCTTTCCTCCGGACCGGATGTCGCCGCGCTCAATCGGCTCCGCGCGCGGATGGATGAATTGCGAGAGCAAGGCGAGCAAGCGACGACGGCGCGCGCCGACGCGCTTCTCGAATTGCTGCCGACACTGCCCGCCCTGTTCAGTCTTGTGAAAGGCGAGACGATCCTCGAAGGTCTCGCCGTCCGCGCCGCTAACGGCGAACCGCTTGTCGGCTTGGCCAAGGCCAGCCTGGGAGGCGCCTTGACCGGCCTGTCGGGCGATACCGCCGCCTGGCGCATCACATTCCGCCAAAACGGGCTCACACTCGCGAGCTCAATCCTCGATCCGGCCAAAGTGCCGCAGACCATCGTCATCGATTTAGGGCTCGAAAATGTCGCGACAGGTCCGTTGCGCACGATCCTCGAAGCAATTGCAAAAGCGCGCAAGGAAGCGGATGGCCCCGACTCGCAGCAGGCGATGCAGCGGATGATCGGCGCGGCGGCGATGTTGAACCCTGTCTTCCGCATTTACGAAGCCGGGCTCAAAACCAAGGATGTCGGGATCGCAGCCACCGGGGACGCAAAGGGTTCGCCGCTCTCGCCGAAGGGATACTCGGCCGAAGCCGACATCATCGTGCGCGGCTTCGACGCATTGCCCGCGCTGCTGGGCAACTCCCCCTACGCCCAGTACTTGCCCCTTCTCAAGGTGCTCGGGACCGCTGGCGCGGACTCAGATGTCAAATTCCACCTTGCCTCGGCACCGCCGAAATGGATCACGATCAATGGCAACGATGTCAGCGGCTGGCTCATAGGATCCACGTCCGAGCCCGGCAAGCCCCGGCAATTGCGCCCGGCCGAGCCGCCGCTGCAGGGTGACGACGTGCGCGCCGTCCAGCGTTCGCTCAACGGCGCCAAGATCGCCGCGCCGCAAAGCGGCACGTATGACGGCGCCACCGCCGCGGCGGTAGCGCAATTTCAGAAACAGAACGGCCTAAATGTGGACGGTGTCGTGACCGAGGCGACGCGCGATAAGCTCGGTGTGAAACCTTTGGCACCCGAAGCCGCACCCCCACGAACGCCCGACGTCATCAAGCCGCCTCGCCGCTGAATAGTCCCGGCGGCCAAATTGACAGCCGGCCGCCGAGGGCACTATCACCAGCCAGTCGCGCGAGGAGCTTTCGATGGCGAACAAGATTTACCCCGATGCCGCAGCGGCTCTCGACGGCTTGCTGCATGACGGGATGATGATCATGGCCGGTGGGTTCGGCCTCTGCGGCATCCCCGAAAAGCTGATCGGCGCGATCCGCGAATCCGGCTTCAATGCTTTGACCATCGTGTCGAACAATGCCGGTATTGACGGCGCCGGCCTCGGTCTGCTGCTCGAAAGCCGTCAGATCCGCAAAATGATCTCGTCCTATGTCGGCGAGAACAAGCTGTTCGCCGATCTTTATCTCAAGGGCGAGCTCGAGCTCGAATTCAACCCACAAGGCACCCTGGCCGAGCGCATCCGCGCCGGCGGCGCCGGGGTTCCGGCCTTCTTTACCAAGACCGGAGTGGGGACATTGGTTGCCGAGGGCAAGGAACTGCGCGAGTTCGATGGTGAAACTTATGTGATGGAGCGCGGCCTTATCGCCGATCTGGCGATCGTCCATGCCTGGAAAGGC
Organism: Alphaproteobacteria bacterium; assembly: GCA_005888425.1. GTDB lineage: Bacteria > Pseudomonadota > Alphaproteobacteria > ATCC43930 > CGMCC-115725 > DATARH01. The sequence continues at coordinate 2,127 of VAZF01000028.1, read as the reverse complement.
GACCGCGAAGGCAATCTCGTGTACCGAAAGACCGCGCGCAACTTTAACCCGGTCATGGCCACCGCGGGCAAGGTGACCGTCGCGGAGATCGAGCAGCTGGTCGAGCCTGGCGAGATCGAGCCCGACGAGATTCACACGCCAGGAATTTTCGTGCAGCGCATCGTGCATTATCCAAACTACGAGAAACGCATCGAGCAGCGCACCGTTCGCAAGCGCAGCGCTTGAGAGAGGAGGCGACCAATGCCTTGGTCACGCGACGATATGGCGCGCCGTGCCGCGGCCGAGTTGAAGGACGGGTATTACGTCAATCTCGGCATCGGCATCCCGACGCTCGTCTCAAACTTCATCCCTCCCGGCATCACGGTCCAATTGCAGAGCGAGAACGGGATGCTCGGCATGGGGCCGTTCCCCTTCGAGGGCGAGGAAGATCCCGATCTGATCAATGCCGGCAAGCAGACGATCACCGAATTGCCGACAACAAGCTATTTCGACAGCGCGCAATCTTTCGGCATGATCCGCGGCGGCCATATCGATCTGTCGATCCTTGGCGCGATGCAGGTCGCCGAGAACGGCGATCTCGCGAACTGGATGATCCCCGGCCGCATGGTTAAGGGCATGGGCGGCGCGATGGATCTCGTTGCCGGGGTCAAGCGCGTCGTCGTGCTGATGGAGCATACCGCGAAAAACGAACCGAAGCTGCTGCACCGCTGCACCCTGCCGCTGACTGGCGCCGGTGTTGTTGACACGGTGATTACCGATCTCGGCGTCTTCGCGATCGACAAGAAGGCAGGCACCATGGAGCTGATCGAGCTCGCGCCCGATGTGTCGCTCGACGAAATCACGGAAAAGACCGAGGCCTCGTTTCGGGTGCGTCCCGGTCTGGAGTGAGCCCGCCGCCCGCCCAGATGGGCGGGCGCCAGGTCAATCGCTGCGGTTAGTGGCCGTGGCCGTGCCCGCCGCCTCCACCGCCGCCATGAAAACCACCACCGCCCCCGCCTTGAAAGGCGGGACCGCCTTGCATGCCGCCGGCATACATGCCTGATCCGGTCGTGACATGGGTTGAGTAGCCGCCAGCATTACGCCCGCTGCCCCGGCCGCCCGCGCTCGCGAGGCTCATGCCCCGACCGGCGCCGTTGGTGACCACGGTGGATGCCCGGCCGCTTGTGCCGCGGCCGCCAGCCGTTCCAGTCGAGGTGCTGGTGCCCGCCGTCTGTGCATGGCCGCTGACGACCTGGCCCAGATTGCGCGCTTGCACGAGCCCATCAGCCTTCATCTCCTTGAAAACCCGTCCCCAGCCTTCCCTGCCTTTCATAGCGGCGATCTGGTTCAGGCTCAGAGCCTGTGTGCCACTCGGCGGGCGCTGCGAACTGAACAGCGACTGCGCGATCCGTTGGCCACCCGGCGACAGGTTTTGGAACGCGCCGGTCGATGTGGTGGTCGTCCGCGTGCCGGTCGCGGCGCCGGTTTCCGTACCGGTCCCGGTTGTCATGGTCTGTGTGCCCGTCCCCGTCGAGGTTTGATGAGTGCCGGTGCCGATCGGGCTTGTCTCGACGCCGGTGCTGGTCGGCGTGATCGCCTTCGATTGGGCCCAGGCCGGCGCGGTGAACGCCAAGGCCGCACCCAAAACAAGGCAGGCGCTTTGCAGCTTCATGACTGGCTCCTCCGGTAATGGTTTTTGCGGGCCGCTTTCGCGCCCGCCGGGTCGTCCTGCAATGTCTGGGCGGTTTGCAGGATGATCTCGGTCGAGGTCGCGCTGTCCTTGCCGAAGAGGCCACCCTTATCGGCGACGACCCGCATCCGGGTCGTGCGCGGCGTCAGGCGTTCGAGCTCAATCTCGATCGTGCGGCCGGCAGCGCTGGCACTGACCTTCCAGCCGTCATCGGTGCGCGTATCCGCGGTGATCGGCATGGCAAGCCGCGCCAAGGTGGCGCGGGCCGCGTGATGCACGGAATCGATTGGGGTGGCGAAGGTCTTGTAGCCGACCCCGTTGAGCTCGTGCTCGCCGACACCGGCGCCTGCGCCAACAACGGCGAGGCCAGCCGCCGCGCATCCCTGCAGCAAAACGGCCAGCGCCAGCGGCGCGAGCCGCTGGAGTGGAGTGAGTATCGCTTTCGGAGAGTCCCCCAT
>VAZF01000027.1 GCA_005888425.1 Alphaproteobacteria bacterium | reverse complement strand
ATCACGTCGACCTTCTCGGTGAGTGACACCGGCTCGCTGACCGACACCGCCTTCGCGACGTATCGCAGCAGCAGGTTGAACACCTGCCAGTTCGGCCGCACGGTCGTGTGGAAGATCCGCCGCTTTCGGAAGTTCGTCAGAATGAAATCGCCGATCGCGACACCGAATTGCTTGTCGTTCGCGGCGAGGCGGCGTTCTTCAAGCTGATGCAGCCGGCGGTAATTGACGATGCCGGGCCACTCCAGCGCGCGATAAGCGTCGAACCGCGCCTCTTTGTCCGGGATCTCCTTGCGCAACCGGCCGAGCAACCCGTCGAGATAGGAGAAGGTCAAATTGGGCGTCTCTTTGTCGTACGCCTCACGATCCCCCGGCCCGTTCCACGCATCGAACGGCCACAGTGAGGCAAAGCGCACGAGCGGAAATTTGATGATGTCCGCCGCCGGCGGGACGCAATCGCGCAACGGAAATGTGTCCCAATTGCGAAGGTCCTGGACGAGCAGGATGTCGCAATGCTCCAAATCGCGCGCGACGAAGTCGCGCTGGTTCTGCTGCAGATCGACAAAATGGTATTTGGTTTCGAAGCGCCGGTTCAATGCCTCGATATGCGCGAAACCCTGGCGCAGCGTTTCGGATTGGCAATTGCCGATGATAACGATCCGGCGGCGCCCCCCGGGGCGCACGCTCGGCAGCGGCGGGCGCGGCAGCACGACGGGCGCGGGCTCGTCGTCGCCGAGCCTCATAAGATCGACTGCGTCGATCCGTAAACGCGCGTTGCCGAGGTGGTGGAGGCGGAAGTCGAAGGGCGCGTCGGCGCCCGTCTCGAGCGCCAATTCCGCCGGTACGGCAAAATCGAGCGACACAGTGCCGCAAGCGAAGTCGGCAACCCCGAACTCCTGCCGTGTCTGCCGAATTCCATAGGTCTGGGGTGACCGCGACAGTCGCGTCAGAGGCCCGGCGCGCCGCCATCGGCTGTCACCGAAAACTTCGACGGCGAGAACGGGGTCTTGGCCGGAGTGCGGCGCAACCGCGGCGGCACGGACGCTCAGCCGGTAATGACCGCGCGGCAGACGCAGATAAGGCCACCCGCCATGCAGCAGGCAACCCGGCGGCGCATAGCGTGAAACCGTCACCGCACCGTCGCGGTCGCGGCCGCCGATCCAGCTTTTCTGCAGCCGGCCCAACATGCGCCAGCGCCGCGGCTCCGGCGCCTGCTCGACGCGCGGCGAATGCCGCTCCAGCTCGACACTCGTGATCGTCAGCGAAGCGTTGCCGAAATGAAAGAAGCGAAACTCGAAGCGACCTGCATCGGCGCTCTCGATGCTGTGTCCGGGCGGCACCTCGAAGATCAGCGAACCGCCGCCGGTTTGCAGCTCGGCCGCGGTGAAATCTTGCCAGCCCCGCTGAAAGCGACTCAGCACGATAATTTCGAGGCCGAGCACCGGCTGCCCGGCCATGCGCGGCGAACCGGCCTCGCACCGGAAGCTCAGCCGGTAACTCCCCTCCGGCAAGTGGAGATAGGGGCCATAAAGAATGCAGCCGGCTGGCTCGCTGCGGCGAACCCGGGTCGTGCCGTCAGCCAACCGCGCGCCGATCGCGGTGCTCTCAAGACGCGGCAGCAGCGGCCAGCGCGCCGGTGCCGTCTCGTGCGGTTCGGGAGCCGCGCCGGGCACCGCGGCCGACACGGCGCGGAAATCGGCCATGATCGATACCATCAAGAAAAATCCACCGGCGGCCTTCGCATGAGCCTCGTCAGAAGGGCGGCCTCATCTTGACCGCATGGGGGGGCGACTGTAGCGTCCGGCCCGGCGGCAACGCAATATAAGCGGGTAGCGCGGGTTTCGCGTCACAAGCTGTGGTTTCAACCGCTGCCAGCTGGCGGGCCGCACCTCCGCCGAGCACGTATCGAATGACGAGGAGAGTTGTTTGCCGCCGGCCCGTGTCACCGAAGCCGATATTCGCGACTGGTGCATCGCCTATTTGCAGAAGACCGTCGACAATCCCTCGATCGCGATCGGGCCCGAGGCAAATTTTGCCGAGCTTGGCCTCGATTCCGCGACCTCGGCCTATTTCATCGTCGAACTCGAGGAATGGCTGGACGCCGAACTGAGACCGGAGCTGGTGTTCGAGTATCCGACGATCTCGGCGCTGGCGCATTTTATCGCTCATGCGGAAGGCGGAATACCGGATGCCGGATCCGGCTGACCGCGACCCCGCGCTCATTGCCGCGCTGCCCTCGCTGACCGCTCTGCTTCGGCATCGCGCCGCAACCCAACCGGGCGACCGCGCCTATGTCGCGCTGTCCGACCGCGGCGGAGAAGGGAGTGCGATTACCTTCGCCGAACTCGACCGCCGCGCCGCCGCCCTCGCCGCGCGTATCGCCAAGGGCGCCGAGCCTGGAGCACGCGCCCTTCTGTTGTTTCCGATGGGTATCGATTGCCTCGTCGCGTTCTCTGCATGTCTCTATGCCGGTATAATCGCCGTGCCGATGATGGTGCCGCGCCGGCAAAGCACGCGCGATGCGAGCAGCAGCATTCTTGCCGATTGCGAGCCGCGCCTGGCGCTGACCACACAGGAGCTCCTGTCCGGCATGCGCGGCGATCTCGTCGGCCGGCTCAATTATGCCGGCCTCGAATGGCTGGCCGTCGATGACACTGCTGAGCGCGCGGCTGAAGCCGATCCCGTCCGGCGCGAAGTTCGGCCCGAGGATATCGCCTTTCTGCAATACACCTCGGGATCGACCTCGGCCCCGAAAGGCGTGATGGTCAGCCACGGCAATCTGCTCGCCAACCTCGAGATGATCCGGATCGCCTGCGGCAATACGAGTGCCTCGACCTATGTCAGCTGGGTCCCGCTCTACCACGACATGGGGCTGATCCTGAACGCGCTGCAAGCGCTCTATATCGGCGCGCTATGCGTGCTGATCCCGCCGCTTGCCTTCCTGCAGCGTCCGTGGCTGTGGCTGCGCGCCATCAGCGACTACCGGGCCGAAGTGGCCGGCGGGCCCAATTTCGCGTTCGATCTATGTGTCGACCGGCAGCGGCCGGAGCAGCTTGCCGGCATCGACCTGTCGTGCTGGAAGGTCGCTTTTGTCGGCGCCGAGCCGGTGCTCGCCCGCACGGTCGAACGCTTCACCGCGAGGTTCCGTCCCTACGGGTTCGCCCCGCAGGCGATGTGGCCGGGCTATGGCATGGCCGAAGCGACGCTGCTGATATCCGGCGGCCGTCGCGGCAAGGGGCCCCTCATTCGTTCGGTGAGCCGCGCCGGTCTTTTGCGTCACGCGGCCGTGCCGCCACGTGAATCCGCCGATGATCAACCCGTCGTCGGCTGCGGCCGCGCGCTCACCGGCGAGGAAATCGCGATTGTCGATCCCGAGAGCCGAGAGCGGCTTGCGGGCGGTCGGGTCGGCGAGATCTGGGTCTCTGGGCCGAATGTCGCGGAAGGGTATTGGTGCAATCCGGACGAGACCCAGGCAACGTTCCGGGCGCGGATCGCCGGGGAGGAAGACCGCGCGTGGCTGCGGACCGGTGACCTCGGGTTTCTCGATGAGAGCGGCGAGCTATTCATCACCGGGCGCATCAAGGACGTCCTCATTATCCGCGGCGCGAACCACTACCCGCAAGATATCGAGGAGACGGTGCAGCAGAGCCACCCGGCATTGCGCCGTCATGGCGGCGCGGCCTTCACGGTGCCCGACGACGACAAAGGCGAGCAGCTCGTCATCGTGCAGGAGGTCGAGCGGACCGAACGCCACCGAATTGTTGCCGAACAGCTGGTCCGGCAAATCCGCGAGGCGATCGTCACCGAGCACGACATCGTGCCCAGCGATGTCAGTTTGCTGCGGCCAGGGGCGCTGCCAACGACGACGAGCGGCAAGATCCAGCGAGCCCTTGCCCGCCAACTCTGGCTGACCGGCGGCCTCGACCGGCTCTAAGCCGCGACGAATTTGCGCAGGACCGCGCGATCGTGCTAGGTCGCGGCGGTCCGCCGCAGCTGCCGAGAACGACCGTGAGAACCTTGCCTCTCCTTTGCCATGCGCCACGCGCCACGGTGCTGGCGCTCGCCGCCCTGCTGCCCGCCGGATGCGTTGGACCCGAGCCGCCGGGAGGCCCGTTTGCCGGCACCTGGAGCAATGCCGAGCGCCATCAGGTCATGTTTCGCGATAGCACGGTCGTGCAGCAGCCGGCCGGCGCCCCGCCGACCGCGTTGAGTGCAGCGACCTGCGACGGCAAGTTCCGCTTCGGCTATGCGCGCCGTAGCCGAGACGCGCTGCTCGCGCTGGCGCCGCGGCAGCCCGATCTGCGCAACCGCTTAGCGCAAATGCTGGTGCGGGCGGACTACCCGGTGGCCGAGCTCGGCTGCGGCGAGGGGGGCACGACCTACGTACTGCTCGACGACCGCGATCTGGTCGCGATCCACCGTGATGCCGATGTCGCCGGCGTCGAGCAGCTGTCGCGCTCCCAGCTCGCGCTTGCATGGAGGCGCGCCTCAAAAGCGGCATCTGGGTGAAGGCGCTGATCCGGCGCTGCGAT
>VAZF01000026.1 GCA_005888425.1 Alphaproteobacteria bacterium | reverse complement strand
AACTCGGCGATGTGCGCCGCGAGTTCGAATATGACCGGGGTCGAGAGCCCGCCGGCGCGCGCGACAGGGTCGAGCAGCTGATCCTGCGCAAAGCGCCGCATGACAACGACCCAATCGAGCGGCGCGCCATCGTCGCTCCAGCCGATGCTGCCGTCGGACCGCCGCGAAATCTCCCGGACCTCCAGATACAATTGCGGTGCGGTGCGGCGGTTGAGCGCCACTTCCGCCTCGCAGGCGGCATGCCGCGCTTCCGGCGTCGAGAAATCGAGATAGGGGAATTTGACCGCGCGCTTCAGCTTGTAGGCGCGCGCTCCCGCCAGGAACACGATTGAGATATGCGTCTCGGCGGTTTCGACTTCGGCATTGTCGTCCAGAGCATACGATTCCGGCCGGCGCAGGAATGCAATGACCTCGTCCTGTGCGCCCTGCACCGGCCCGCCGTCGCCTAGATCGTGAAGCCGTACAATTTGGCGACATTGCCGCGGGTGATCTTGAACACCTCGTCGGGGCTCGCCTCCTTGAAGTCCCGCGAGACGACCTCCTGCGAATGCGGCCAGGACGAGGCCTGGTGCGGGTAATCCGACGACCACATGATGCGGTCGACCCCGATAAAACGGCGGTTCGCGACGCCGACATAATCATCGATGTAGGTCGCCCACATCTGCCGCTGGAAATATTCGCTGGGCTTCAGCTTTTGCGTAAAGCCGGCCGCGGCGCGCGAGCGGGCCGCGACCCGGTCCATACGCTGCAGGTAATAGGGGATCCAGCCGATATTGTTCTCGGCCGAGACGATCTGCAGGCTAGGGAAGCGGTCGAGCACGCCCGAGAAGATCAGGACGCTGAACGATTTCTCGACCTCGTAGCCGAGCACGGTCGTGCGCATATAGCGCTCGCCCCAATTCCACTGGCTCTCGATCCCCATGCCGGTGATCGCGTGCAGGCTGATCGGCATGTTCATTTCCTGCGCCGCCGCCCAAAACGGGTCGTAGACATCGGAGCTGTAGGGCTGCTCCTGCGGCGGCGAGCACCAGATCATCGCGCCCTTCAGCCCCATCTTGGCGCAGCGTTCGAGTTCGCGCGCGCCGGCCTTCGGGTCGTAGAGCGAGATCAGCGCCAGCCCCGCCATCTTGTCCGGCGCATGGCTGACAAACTCGGCGAGCCAGTCGTTGTAGACGCGGAAGCAATCGGCCTGGAGCCCGGCATCCTTCAGCCAGAAGATGCGAAAGCCCAACGTCGTGTAGAGAACGTCGCCCTCGACCCCGTCGACCGCATTGTCCTTGATCCGCTCGGCCGGGTCCCAGCCGCCCGGCCGCGCATCGGCATAGGTCGCCTTGGTCAGGAATTCCTTTAGCTCCTCCGGGCTCTTGCCGGCGCCGAGCCCGATGCCGATCGGGTGCAGGGAATGGCCTTCATAATAGAAATAGGCGCCCTCCTTGCCCGGCGGGTTCGTGACGAGATGCGGCGCGCGCTCGCGGTATTGCTTGTCGCATCGGGTCGCCCACAGGTCGGGCGGCTCGCTGACATGGGAATCGGCGGAGATGAGGCGGTATTGGGCCATCCTGTTCCTCCCTCGGGGCGGCGCGGCTTGAGAACCGCGGATTTGTTCGCCGCCATTTTGCTCTCTCCCGCCCGCCGCCGCCATCGCTTTGCGGCGCTGGATGAGTGTCTGAACGTTGTCGCGCGACGGCTCGGCGGTCGTCAGCGCGCGACATCGAGCTCCGGGTAATGCCGGAAGATGCCCTGTTCATTGAACGGGATACGGCGCTTCGACTTCAGATAGTCAGCGATGTTCGGCCGGGCGGCGATTTGGTCATGCAGCGCGGCGATGCGCGGAAAGCCTCGTTCGAGCCGCGCCATCGCGCGCGGGAACGCATAGCGCAGCCCGGCAACGAGCTGAAACAGCGACAGGTCGCAATAGCTGACCCGCCGTCCGATCAAATAGCCGTCGCCCCGCGGGTTGCGCTCGATGACCCCTTCGAAATAGCCGAGATATTTCGGAACGCGGTTGGCGATAAAATCGGCGGCGCGGCGGCGCGCTTCCTCCCGCTGGTCCTCGTAATAGAGGGCCGAGGCGATCGGGTGATGCGTATCGTGGGCTTCGTCGACGATATCGGCGATCGTCAGCTGCAGCTGATGCGCCCAGAGCCGTCCCGCCTCGTCGCGCGGCGCGAGCCCGTGACGCCGCCCGAGATAGAGGAGGATATTGGCGGTCTGCGCGATCAATACCTCGCCGTCTTTGAGAAACGGCGGGGCAAAAGGCGGATGCGTGGCCCCGGCCCCGTCCATCAGCCGCTGCATCGCCCCGACCCCGCCCCGGCCGCGCGCGACGTCGACGTATTCGGCGCCGGCCTCCTCCAGGGCGAGACGCACGAATTCGCCGCGTCCCTGAATGCCCGGCCAGTAATAGAGCTGATATGCCATGCGACCCTCCTCCAGCGCCTGTTCCCCCTGGCTGCGCTCACAAGGCCGCCCTCGCCGCGAGCGGCGCTTGATTACCCGCCGAAGCAGCGGCAGCATGCGCATTGGCCCGGCCCATGCATCAATACCGCGCTAATCCTCCAGGGAGCGCCCGGCTTGAGCAAGCTCTGATGACTGGCTTCGTGCTCGACGGCTACGATCCGCAAGGGTTCTATTGCGAGATGCTGCGTTGCGCGGCAACAGCCGCCCTGCGCCAGCGGCTCGACCATCTGCCGCTCGCCGATTTCCAGCGGCGCACCGCCGCCGCCGCGCAGGCGCTTTATGATTACGGCATCACCTTCACGCTCTACTCGGAGAGCAGCGCGATCGACCGCATCCTGCCCTTCGACCCGATCCCGCGGGTGCTGGCGGCCGATGAATGGCGGCAAATAGAACGCGGCATCATTCAGCGGGTCACCGCCCTCAACCTGCTGCTCGACGATGTCTATCACGGGCAGAAGATCCTGAAGGACGGCGTCATCCCGCCGGATCTGATCCTCGGCAACCCCAATTACCGGCCGAGCATGCACGGCGCCGCGGTCGCGCACAAAGCCTACGTCAACATCTGTGTGCTGCGCGCCTTTCCTGACCTTGTCGACGGGATCGGACTGCGGCCGGTGGAGGATTACGGCTCGCGCTTGGTCGCGGCGATGCGCGAGATCGCGCCCGCAAGCTCTTCCGAGCCGCAGATCGTGCTGCTGTCACCCGGGATCTACAACTCGGCCTATTTCGAGCACGTCTTCCTGGCGCGCGAGATGGGCGTGCCGCTCGTCCAAGGCAGCGACCTCGTCATCGAGCAAGATCGCGTTTACATGCGCACGATTGCCGGCCTCCATGCCGTCGATGTCATCTACCGCCGCATCAACGACGATTTTCTCGACCCGGAGGCATTCCGCCCGGACAGCCTCCTCGGCGTTCCCGGGCTGATGCGCGCTTATAATGCCGGCAATGTCGCGCTCGCCAACGCCGTCGGCACCGGCGTCGCCGACGACAAGGCGGTCTATGCCTATGTCCCGAAGATCATCCGCTATTACCTCGGCGAGGACGCGATCCTGCAGAATGTCGAAACCCACATCTGCCGCGAGCCCAACAGCCTGCGCTACACGCTCGACCACCTCGCCGAGCTTGTCGTGAAGCCGGTCGGCGAAGCTGGCGGTTATGGAATCACGATCGGCCCCAAGGCGAGCCGCGCCGAGCTCGAGGAATGCCGCGCCAAGCTCGTTGCCGATCCCGCCAACTACATCAGCCAGCCCTGCATCGACCTGTCGGTCGCGCCGACGCTGTGCGATGGCGGCGTCATGCCGCGCCATGTCGATCTGCGGCCCTTCGCGATCACCGGGAAGAGCACCTGGGTCTTGCCGGGCGGGCTGACCCGGGTCGCGCTGCGGCCGGGCTCGCTAATGGTCAACTCCTCGCAGGGAGGCGGGTCGAAAGATACATGGGTGCTGGAGCAGGGTCTTGAGTAGCAGCCCGCTCCTCGCCCGCTACGCCGAGTGCATCTTCTGGCTGGCGCGCTTTATCGAGCGCGCCGAAAACCTGGCGCGCATCCTCGATGTCAACGAGACTTTCTCGCGCGGCCGCAGCGCCGCCCAGAGCTGGCTCTCGATCGTTCAGCTGAACGCCGATGAGGAGCGCTTCTACAAAAAGCACCGGACGCCGAGCGCCGAACGCGTCTTGGCGTTCTATCTCACCGACGCCGACAATCCGACCTCTATCCTGAGCGCGGTCACCAATGCGCGCGAGAACGCGCGGACGTTGCGGCCCTTGGTCTCGACCGAGATGTGGGTGCAGCTCAACACCTTCTATCACCGCATGGGGGCGATCGGTCCGGGCGACATGCTGCCGGGCAGCCTGTCGCGCCTGCTCACCAGCATCAAGGAGGCCTGCCAGACCTTTACCGGCATTACCGAGGGCACCTTCTACCGCGACCAGGCGTCGTATTTTTATCGGCTCGGGCAGTATATCGAGCGTGCCGACCAGACGACCCGTCTGCTCGACACAAAATATCCGCTGTTGAGCGGCGGCAGCGATACCGCCGCGGCCGTCGAGGTCGGGCAATGGCATGCGCTGCTGCGTTCCGCCTCCGGCTACCACGCGTTCCGGCGGGTGCATTCGAGCGAGCTGACGCCGGCCCGCGTCGCCGGTTTTCTGCTGTTCAACCCAGCCTTTCCGCGCTCAGTCTATCTGTGCGTCCGCGAAGCCGCCGACGCGCTCGCCGCGCTGAAGCACCATTACCGCTTGCGCGCGGGCAACGACATCTCGGAAGGGCTCGACGGATTGCGCGCGATTCTCGAAGAGCGCTCGATCGAGGAGATCCTGGCCGGCGGGCTGCACGAATTTCTCGATTTCCTGCAAGACTACCTGATCGCCATCACCGACCGGGTTTCCGCCGCCTTTTTCGCCCGCCGACCCGTTTCCGGCGGCCCAAACCCAGCCGCCGCCGCTTGGCCTCTTGCGCCGGTGCCGCAAATTCCCTCTTAACAGTGTTGGCGTAGCACTTCGGCAACGACCGCGCACAAGGCTGATGCAGCTCCTGACCGTCCGGCACGTTACGACCTACCGCTATCGGCGCCCGGTGTCATTTGGCGAGCACCGCATGATGCTGCGGCCGCGCGACAGCTACGACCAGCGCCTGATCGAGGTGCGGCTCGACATCACGCCGCAGCCGGTCGCGCTGCATTGGGTCCACGATGTCTTCGGCAACTGTGTCGCGATCGCGCGATTTTCCGAGACGGCGCAGGAACTGCGATTCGACAGCACGATCCGTCTCGATCATTCGCCGACCAACGCGCTTGATTTCGAGCTTGAGGATTACGCCCGGATTTACCCGTTCACCTACCCGGCGGATGAAAGCCCCGATCTGCTTCGGTTGATCGAGCGCCTGTATCTTGACCCCGACCGTGTCGTCGATCGCTGGGCGCGGCAGTTCCTGCGCAATGACGGACCGACCGGCACGTTGGAGCTGTTGGGGACCATGACGCGTGCGATCAACACGCAGTTCGTGTATCTGCGGCGCGAGGAGCCGGGGACGCAGGATCCGGTCAGCACGTTGGAAATGGGCAAAGGCAGCTGCCGCGACTTTGCCTTGCTGATGATGGAAGCGGCGCGCTCATTGGGGCTCGCGGCGCGCTTTGTCTCGGGCTATCTGTACGTGCCGGCAAGCGATGGCCGCCGGGTCGGCGGCGGCGCCACCCATGCCTGGCTGGAAATCTATCTCCCCGGCGCTGGCTGGATGGAATTCGATCCGACAAACGGCATCATCGGCAATCGCGACCTGATCCGCGTCGCTGTGGTGCGCGATCCGCGCCAAGCGGTGCCCTTGACCGGCACTTGGACCGGCGATCCCTCCGACCTGATCGGCATGGATGTCGAGGTCAGCGTCAATTCGAATGGGCACTCGCCCGGCTGAGCTCGGCCTCGACCCATTGGGCGAGCTGCGCCGCCGAGCGCGCCCCGGCCGTGCGCGCCAGCTCGCTTCCGTGCAAGGCGAGAACTAGGGTCGGGATGCTGCGCACCTGAAAGCGCTGCGCCAATGCCGGCTCCGCGTCGACATTGACCTTGACGAGCCGTGCCCTGGGCTCGATCACCGCCGCCGCGCGTTCGAATTCCGGCGCCATGATGCGGCACGGGCCGCACCATTCCGCCCAGAAATCGATCAGCAGCGGCACATCGCTCTTCTCGAGGTGCCGCTCGAAGCGCGCCGTTTCGAGCGTCACCGGGTGCCGGTCGAACAAGGCTTCATGGCAGTTCCCGCAGCGCCCGCCCACAGCGTCGTGATTGGCGAGCCGCTCGCGCGGGACCCGGTTGATCGCGTCGCAATGCGGACAGACGATATGGCTCGATCCGTCCATCGTGATCCTCCTATTTTCCGCCGCGCCGTGCTTCCCCTCTATCTGGGCGGCTGAGGCGCGGAATGTAATCCTCGTGCCGCACAGACCCGTGTCTGCCAAACACCTTCTCGGGCCGCCCGTTAGCGTTTTGCCGACGCCGGCTGCTCCTGTAACCTGGGCTGCACGCGGCTGGCGGAAGGCCCGCTACGGGAGGAATTCGATGCAATTGAACCGCGAAGAGCTGATCCGCGCTTGGCGCGACATGATGACGATCCGCCGCTTCGAGGAGCGCGTCCAGGAGGAGTTCTCAAAGGGCGGCATCCCCGGGTTTGTGCACCTCTATGCCGGCGAGGAAGCCTCGGCCGTCGGCATGTGCATGCATCTGGGCCCGAAGGACTACATCGCCTCGACGCATCGCGGGCACGGCCACTCAATCGCCAAGGGCTGCGACGTTGTCGGGATGATGTGCGAGCTCTTTGCGCGCCAGGACGGGCTCTGCGGCGGCAAGGGCGGCTCGATGCACATCGCCGATCTCGATCAGGGGATGCTCGGCGCCAACGGCATTGTCGGCGGCGGCCCGCCCTTGGTGGTCGGCGCCGCACTGACCGCCAAGACGCTGAACACCGGCACGGTCGCGGTGTGCTTCTCGGGCGATGGCGCATCCAACCAGGGCACCACCTTCGAGGCGATGAACATGGCCGTCGTGCTGAAGCTTCCGGCGGTCTTTGTGTTCGAGAACAACCAGTATGGCGAGGGCACCGGCGTCGGTTACGCGGTCGGCAGCCATGACATCGCCGGCCGCGCCGCCGGCTTCGGCCTGCCGGCCGTCAAGGTCTCGGGCGATGATTTCTTTGCCGTGCACGAAGCGGCTCGCGAAGCCGTCGAGCGCGCCCGTTCCGGCGGCGGCCCCAGCGCGATCGAGGTCGATACCTGCCGCTTTTACGGCCACCATTCCGGCGACGCGCAGCTCTATCGCGGCAAGGACGAGGTGAAGCGCCTGCGGGACGAGCGCGATTGCCTGCAAATTTTCCGCACCCGCGTCACCGAGGCGGCGTTGCTCGACGCGAGCGCTCTCGACCGCGTCGAGAGCGAGGTCGCGGCGCTGATCGAGCGCGCCGTCGAGACCGCCCGGGCCGCGCCGCCGCCGCCCGACAGCGCGCTGCTGACCGACGTCTATGTGTCGTACTGAGGAGGGAGCGATAACAGCGAGGTTGGGTGCCGATAACGAGCGTTACGGTTTTAGATTGGGAGGGTAGGAAAATGAAGAAACTAGTATGCGGCACAGCGGTCGCGATGACGCTGGCCCTCGCATTCCCCGGGCCGACCGAGGCCCAGTCGCCGCCGCCGCCGATTCAGCCCGGCGGGCCGCCGGCCCAGACACAGGCCGCGCCGCCGCCCTCGCCCTATACCGTGCCGCGGACGACCACGGTTGTGAAGAAGACGACGGTGCGCCGCAGGTCTCGCACCCGCTCGCGCGGCAGCTCCGACAATATCGCCAATCAGCTCAATGCTCAGGAACTCGGCGGAGCCGGTCATGGTGCCGCGATGGCGCCTTACGGTGGAGTCGGGCATGCGGCCGCGATGGGACCTTATGGAGCTTATGGCGGGCCGCCGCGCCCGATCCCGGTAGCCGGGCCAGGCTATCCGCCGCCGCCCTATTTCCGGCCGCCGCCGCC
>VAZF01000025.1 GCA_005888425.1 Alphaproteobacteria bacterium | reverse complement strand
CACCCGGTCAAGTAAACCCGGCGCAAGTCGATCATTGCGATCATTGCCGGAAGAGTCTTTCAACGACTCCGCGACTAGGGGAGCGGAGTGGGCACCGGAGCACGAGCTGGCTCCCGGCCTGCATCTGGTCGCGACACCGATTGGCAACCTCGGCGATGTGACGTTGCGAGCGCTGTGGGTATTGCGCAACGCCGACCGCATCTTGTGCGAGGACACACGCGTCACCGCGCGGCTGCTGTCCCGCTTCGGCATCGCGACGCCGCTCAGCCCCTATCACGATCACAACGCCGACCGGGTGCGCCCGATCGTCCTCGAAGCATTGCACCGCGGCGAGAAAGTCGCGCTGGTTTCGGATGCCGGCACACCGCTGGTCTCCGATCCCGGCTTCAAGCTGGTGCGAGACGCGCTCGCCAACAACCTGCCGGTGACCGCGGTGCCCGGACCGTCGGCGGCTTTGACAGCGCTGATCTTGTCGGGCCTCCCGCCCGAGGTTTTTCTGTTTGCCGGGTTCCTGCCGCCCCGTTCAGGGGCGCGGCGGCGAATGCTTGCCCAGTGGGCGAAGCTCGTTGCGACATTGGTGTTTTTTGAAGGACCATCGCGGCTCGCCGCCTCGCTTTCCGACATGGCCGAGATCCTGTCCGACCGCAACGTCGCGGTGGCCCGCGAGTTGACCAAACGGTACGAGGAGGTCCGCCGCGGCCGTCTCTCTGCATTGGCGGAGCATTATCGAGAGGCAGGCCCGCCGCGCGGCGAGGTCGTGATCGTCGTCGGGCCGCCCGAACCGGAAGCGCCGCGCGAAGCGGATATCGACACCCGGCTCGACCGCCTGCTCGACACGCACAGCTTGCGCGATGCGGTCGCTCAGCTCGCCGCCGAGACCGGTATTCCCCGCCGCTCGCTTTACGACCGCGCGCTCGCGCGGCAGCGCAAGGCGTCGCGCGAATGAGGGCTGCCGCGCGCCACCGAGCCTTCCCGCCTAACCCCGAGCGGCTGAAAGCGGAGCGCCGCGGCCGCTTCGCCGAGCTTCTGTGCCGATGGCACCTGAGACTGCGCGGCTGGCAGATCGTTGCCAGCCATTGGCGCTGCCCGTCCGGCGAGATCGACATTCTGGCGTGCCGCCGCGGGGTGCTCGCGATCATCGAGGTCAAGTTGCGCCGGGATCTCGAGACCGCTGCCGCCGCGATCCTGC
Source organism: Alphaproteobacteria bacterium (assembly GCA_005888425.1). Taxonomy (GTDB): domain Bacteria; phylum Pseudomonadota; class Alphaproteobacteria; order ATCC43930; family CGMCC-115725; genus DATARH01. Next base: position 2,864 of record VAZF01000025.1, on the reverse strand, counting down.
CGCGGCAGCGCCGCCGCATCGCGCGCGCCGCCTCCGCCTTTCTGATGACCCGGCCCGATCTCGCCCGCCTGACACTCCGATTCGACGTCATGCTCGTCGCGCCGCTGCGCCCGCCGCGTCATCTCGCCGGGATGTGGCGCAGCGACGAGTGATGCCTGCGATGAACTCGTGCATCAAGCATCGGGCTATCAATGACCCAACCTCTTGCCGCAGCACTCGATTTGGCACTGGCGTGAGCTTCCGCCTTCCGGCGCGAGGCGCACGTGACCGAAAGCCCCAAGATTGCCACGCCTGTCGCTCTTGCGGGCGGCGGGGAATGTCCCACAATGCCCCTGAGCTATGCCGTGGGGGGAACATGTCGCGGCTCAATTCAATCTTATGCGTCCTCTGTCTTCTGACATTGCCGGCAATGCTCGGGGGCTGTGCCGGGGTGCTGGTCGTCGGCGGGCTGGCCGCCGCCGGCAGCGGCGGTTACGCCGCCGGGCAGGAACGTGGCGTCGGTGGGGCGGTCAGCGATTTCGAGCTCCAGACCGATATCGAGCGTGGTTTTGTTGGCGCCGCTCCCGGGCTGCAGGACGGGATCACGACAACCGTCTATCAGGGCCGCGTGCTGTTGACCGGCCATGTCCCGACGCCGGATATGAAGGCGCGGGCCGCACAGGTTGCAAGCCATACACCCGGTGTCCGGACGCTTTATGACGAAGTCGAGGTCGCGCCGCTCGGTTCCACCTGGGACGGCGCCAAAGATGCCTGGATCACCGCCCGCTTACGTTCGGAAATGCTGCTCGATCCCGATATGCGCTCCGGCAACTACACGATCGACACCAGCAATGGCTCGGTGTACCTGATCGGCTCGGCGCGGAACCAGGCCGAGCTTGAACTGGCGACCCGCATCGCCCGTTACATCCCGGGAGTAAAGCGTGTCGTGTCCTATGTCGAGCTCCGCGGCGCGCCGATTGCCGAGCGGTCGCCCGGCCCCCCGCAGGTGCCTGTCAGCAGCGGCACCGGGAATACACTCGGACCGGCGCCGCGCTCCGCTCCGATCGAGGTGCAAAAGCTGTGAGTTTCTATCGTTGCGATGAGCGAACTGCCTGAGGTGTTCGAGCCCGCAGAGTGCGCCCGCTATCTGCGCGAGCTCGGCGCCGCGACATCGCCGATCCTGCCGATCGGAGAGGCGGCGCTCGCGCTCGCGTCTTTTGAGCGGCCGCGCGTCGGTCTCGGCCGCTACCGCCAGCATCTCGCCGCGCTTGGCCGGGATGTCGGGCGGCACGCGGGCGCGGCCGGCGATCTCACCGCCCGTGCGCAGGCGCTCAACGAGATCATCCTGCTGAAGCACGGCTACAGCGGCGACGAATTGACTTACGACGATCTGCAAAACGGCAATCTGATGCGGGTCGTCGATCGCCGCAAAGGGCTGCCGGTGGCGCTCGGGATTCTCTATCTGCACGCGGCGCGGGCGCAGGGTTGGGAGAGCGTCGGCCTTGCTTTTCCCGGGCACTTCCTGATCCGGCTCGGGGACGGCCCGGAACGCCTGATCCTCGATCCGTTTCATGGCGGGCAGATCTGCGAGGCCGCGATGCTGCGCGAGCTCCTGAAGGCCACAGCCGGGCAGGAGGTCGAGCTGACGCCCGAGCATTACGCGCCGGTCAGCGACCGTGACGTGCTGCTGCGGCTGCAGAACAATGTCAAATCGCGCCTGTTGCAGGCGGGGCGGCAAGAGCACGCGCTGCGCATTATCGATACGATGCTGATGCTGGCGCCCGATCTTGCCGAGCTGTGGTACGAATCCGGGATGCTGCATGCTCGGCTCGGCAACATGGTTGCCTCGGTCGGCGCACTCGAAGAGTTTGTCCGCCGCGCCCCGGACGGCATCGCGCGTCACCAGGCCGCCGCGGTTCTACAGCAGCTCAAATCAAAGCTGAACTAGCCCGGGCCAGTTTAGCCCGCTGGCAGTCGGCGCCCACCGCTTCCGCTCCGCCAAGCCTCACTGCCGCAATTTGTAGCGCTGGATTTTGCCGGTCGCGGTCTTTGGTAGGTTGTCGCAGAACTCGATCCAGCGCGGGTACTTCCACACGCCGATCTGTTCCTTAACGTGGCTCTGCAGCGCCTCGCACAACGCGTCGGGGTCGTCGCGCGGCGCCGATTGCTGCAGCACGACAAATGCCTTGGGCTTGATCAGCCCCTCCGGATCCGGATGCCCGACGACCGCTGCTTCGAGCACCGCCGCGTGCCCGATCAGCGCCTCCTCGACTTCGAACGGCGATACCCAGATGCCGCTCACCTTCAGCATGTCGTCACTGCGTCCGCAATAGCGGTAATAGCCGTCGGCGTCGCGGGTATAGGTATCGCCGGTATAGGTCCACTCGCCGCGGAACGTGCGGCGCGACTTGTCGCGCTGGTTCCAGTAGCCCTCGGCTTCGCTCGGCCCCTTAACGATCAGCTCGCCGGTTTCGCCATCGGCCGCGTCCTCGCCGCTTTCGGTGACGATCCGCACCTCGTATGGCGGCACCGGCTTGCCGGTCGTGCCGTAGCGGATATCGTCGGGGCGGTTCGACAGAAAGATGTGCAGCATCTCGGTCGAGCCGAGCCCATCGAGGATGTCGCTGCCGACCACCTCGCGCCAGCGCCGCCCGATATGCTCGGGAAGCGGCTCGCCGGCCGAGATGCAGCGGCGCAGCCGGTCGGAGCCGGCACCCGGACCGATCGCATTCTGGGCCAACAGCGCGGCGTAGAGCGTCGGCACGCCGGCAAAGATCGTTGGCTGAAAGCGCTGCATTGTCGCCAGAACCGCGTCCGGCGCCGGCCGTTCCGGGAACAGCACCGAGGCGGCGCCGACCGCCATCGGGAATGTCATCGAATTGCCG
>VAZF01000024.1 GCA_005888425.1 Alphaproteobacteria bacterium | reverse complement strand
ATTGGCCACCGTGTCGACATCGAGCGCAAGAAACCGGCCGTCTTGGTCGAGCGCCAGGCGCCCGCGCGTGCGGTTGTCGCGGCCTTGCGCCGAGCTGACAAATTCCTCGCCGCGCTCCGCGATCCATTTGACCGGACGGCCCAGATGCCGCGCCGCCCACAGCACCAACACCCATTCGGGATAGAGGAAGTTCTTGACGCCAAATCCGCCCCCGACATCGGGCGCGCGCACGGTGATGCGGTCGGCGGGCAGATGAAACACCGCATCGGCAAGCTGCTGTCGAAGGCTATGCACGCCCTGACCGGTCAGCAGTAATTCGAGGCGATCGCCGGCGGCGTCGTAATGCCCGATCGCGGCGCGCGGCTCGATCGGAGCGACGACCAGCCGGTTGTTGACGAGCTCGATCTCGACGATATGCGCTGCCCCGGCGAACGCCGCGCCGACCGCCGCCTTGTCGCCGCGCTCGAAGCGGTACGACAGATTGCCCGGCGCCTCGTCCCATAGGAGCGGCGCCCCTGCGGCAAGTGCCGCCGCCGCATCGACCACCGCCGGCATTGGCCGGTATGCAATTTCGATCAGCTCGGCGGCGTCCCGCGCCTGCTCGTTTGTATCGGCAACCACGAAAGCCACCGGATCGCCGACATGGCGAACCCGGTCGTGCGCCAAGGCCCGGCGCGGCGACACGATGATCGGCGCGATCGTTGCCACCTGGGCGATGCACGGCAAAGGGCCGATGCCGTCCGCATCGAGATCGGCAGCGGTGAAGACGCCGCGCACCCCGGGCATCGCGCGGGCGGCCGCGGTATCGATGCCGTCGATCGCGGCGTGTCCGTGTGGCGAGCGCAGCACAATGCCGTGCAGCTGGCCGGGCATGTCGATGTCATCGACAAAGCGCCCCTGTCCGGTCAGAAACCGCGAATCTTCGAGCCGGCGCAGCGAACGCCCGATATGCGCCTCGTTCATTCGGCAGCGCCAACCGAGCGGCGATTGCTCACGCGTATTCTCCGTCACCGCCGGCGCGGCGATGGGCGAAGTTCAAGGTGAGCAGGCGCTGGGTAAAGGCGCCATAGGTGGTCGGCTCGTAGCGGGGCGGCTTGTCGGGGCCGACACAGGTCGGAACGCAGTCCACGATCGAATCGTGGTTTGGCCCGAGAAAAAACGGGATCGCGTAGCGCGAGGCACCGTTGCGGTTGATCACACGGTGCGGCGTCGCGCGGAAGCGATCGTTCGAATAGCGCGCCAGCATCGCCCCGGTGTTGACGACAAATGTCCCCGGCACCGCCGGCGGGCGGATCCACTCGCCCTCGGCCGTGCGCACCTCAAGGCCGGGCAGCGCCGACTGCGCGAGGAAGGTAATGAAATTGTTGTCGGTGTGCGGCGCGAAACCGAACTCGTTGTCCTCCGGGTTTGGCTGCGGCGGGTAGTGGATCAGCCGGATCGTGCAGTTCGGCTCGGCAAAGGCTTCGGCGAAATAGTCCGGTGGCAGACCCAATGCCATCGCGACGACCGGCACCAGCCGTGTCGTCATGGCTTCCATCGCCGCGTAATACGCCATCGTCGCGGCGCGGAATTGCGGCATGTCCGGCGGCCAGCGGTTGAGGCCGATCAGCGGCTTGTTGTTGATGATGTCCGGGTGGTCGGGCGCGCGGTCGCGGGTGATGTAGAAGCTCTCGCTGAAATTTGGCTTGGTGTTCTTGTTGACCGGCGAATGCCGCACGACCTGCCCGCCGAACGGCAGGTAGCCGATATTGTACTGCCCGATCTTCAGCGCGAGCTTGTCGGAGTCCGAGCGGGCGAAGAATTGCGCCGCGGCAGCAAAGGTGTCGTCGACCAGGCGCTGCGGTACACCGTGATTGGCGACGACGAGAAATCCCGTGTCCTCGCAAGTGCGGGTGACGGCGCGCGCGAGCGGCGCCGCGGCATCGGGCTCACCGGCCAGAAACGGCCCGATATCGAGCACCGGGATCCGACCCTGACCCGAAACCGCGCTAGGAGCTAACTGGGCTGCGCCGCTCATCTGCCGTTTCCTCGGTCCTCTGTATGGGTACGCGCTTAGCAGCAGGTATCCTCGCGGCAGCCCGACAAGGCGGCGTAACACCCACCGGGCTACTGCCCGCTATTGATACCACGCCCGAGCCGTTGAGCACGTCCTTGGCGCCTCCGGCGTACAGATCAGGCTTGCGATCTGCCGCCAACCCGTCATCGTTGACGGCCCCGCCTCGGAGGGAGATCGGTGAAGCCCGCGCCGTTCGCCTATCATCGCCCCACCACCTTAGACGCGACGCTGCGGTTGCTCGCCGAGCTCGCGCCGCAAGAAGGCCGGGTATTGGCGGGCGGGCAGAGCCTCGCACCGATGATGGCCTTTCGCCTCGCGCGCCCGGCACACCTGATCGACATTAACGCCGTCGCCGGGCTCAACGGCCTGGCGGTGCGGGAGCGTGGGCTGCGCGTCGGCGCCGGCGTGCGCCATGCCGAGTTCCATCGTCCGGTCGTCGATGGTCCGCTCGGGGTCATGCTGGCCAGCATCGTGCGGCACATCGCGCATTACCCGATCCGCATGCGCGGCACGTTCTGCGGCAGCCTCGCACATGCCGATCCGGCGGCGGAATGGTGCGTCGTCGCGGTGACCTTGGATGCCGAGCTCGTTGCAGTCGGGATCAAGGGTGAGAGGGTCATTCCCGCGGCAGGCTTCTTCCGCGGACCGATGGAGACGACACTCGAACCCGACGAACTGCTTTGCGAGGCACGGCTCCCCCTCCTGCCCGACGATACTCGCTTCGGGTTCGCAGAGTTCAGCCGCCGCGCCGGTGATTATGCGCAGGCGATGGCGCTCGCGGTGCTGCATCTCGAGGGCACGCTCATCACTGCCGCGCGCGTTGGGCTCGGCGGCGTCGAAGCCGTCCCGCGCCGGGTTGCCGCGGCCGAGACTATCCTCGAAGGAGAAGTGCCGGGCGCGGAGGCATTCAACGCGGCGGCCGCCGCGGCGGCGGCAGCCATCGAGCCGCTGCAAGACCCGCAAACCGACGCGCAATACCGTCGCGAATTGACCCATGCGATGGTCTATCGGGCGCTGATGCGCGCCTGCCCGCCTCCGGGAGCGCAGCGATGAGCGAGCGGGTCGAGGTTACGTTGAGCATCAACGGCCGCGACTATCCGCTGCGGCTGGAGCCGCGCCGTACCCTGCTCGATGCGATCCGCGACGAATGCGGCCTGACCGGCACGCATATGGGCTGCGAGCATGGGGTGTGCGGCGCGTGCACGGTGCTGCTGGACGGCCAGCCGATCCGTGCCTGCCTGATGTTTGCGGTGCAGGCAGAGGGTGCGGCGATCCGCACGATCGAGGGGCTGGCTGCGGGCGATGCGCTGAACCCGGTGCAGCGCGCCTTCATTGCGCATCATGGCGTGCAATGCGGCTTTTGCACCCCGGGTTTCCTGATGCTTGCAACCGGGGTCTTGGCGCGCGACCCCGATATTTCCGACGACGAATTACGCGAGGTGCTCTCGTCCAATCTGTGCCGCTGCACCGGCTATCAGAACATTGTCACGGCGGTGCGCGCGGCGCTCGCGGAATTGCGCGGAGGAGCCGCATGAGCACCAGGCCGCAGGCATCCGGGGGGCGAGTTCTCGGCCGCTCGGTGCCGCGGCTCGAGGATCGGCCGCTGGTCCGAGGAAAGGGACAATTCGTCGGCGATATCGCGTTCCCGCATCAGCTCCATATGCGGGTGGTGCGCTCGCCTTATGCGCATGCGCTGTTGCGCGGCATCGACCGCTCGGTGGCGCTGGCGGCGCCGGGCGTGGTGTCGGTGTGGACCGCGGCCGATATCGCCGATCTGCCGCCGATCGATTTTCGCGACCCCGCAAACGAGGCGCTGCGACCGTACCGGCAGCCGTTGCTGGCACGAGATAGACTGCGCTATGTCGGCGAGCCGGTGGCCGCGGTATTCGCGACCGACGCGTATCTCGCGGAAGATGCCGCCGATCTTGTCACGATCGAGGCCGAAGAGCTCTCGCCGGTACTGGATGCCGCAGCGCCGCCGAGCAGCTTTGCGCCGGGCCTCACGACCGAAGCGCTGGTCCTGCGGGAAAGCTATGGCGAGGTCGATGCCGCGTTTACCTCGGCCCATGCCATTGTGGCGCTCGACCTCGAAATCGGCCGGCACAGCGGCGTGCCGCTGGAAACGCGTGGCGCCCTGGCGCGGTACGATGCCGCGCGCGATGTGCTGGAGCTCTATGGC
>VAZF01000023.1 GCA_005888425.1 Alphaproteobacteria bacterium | reverse complement strand
TGCCGGCGACGCGATGACCGATACGCGTCTGCCAGCCGCCATGACGCATAAAGGCGTGATCTTCCGCGATGCGTCGCGCCGCGCCGAGGATGAGGCCCCAGGCGAGCTCGGCCGTATCCTCGTTACCGCCGCCGGGTCCGCCGGTGCCGCACACCGTGACGCCGCGTTCGCGGAGCGCTGCCATGTCAAACGAGGCGTTGCGCATGCCGGTCGTGATCAGCAATTTCAGCTTCGGGAGGCGCTCAACGATGCTTCTCGGGAACGGGGTGCGCTCGCGCATCGCCGCGACAATCTCGCTGTCGGCGAGCGAGCGCACGACATCATCGGCATCC
>VAZF01000022.1 GCA_005888425.1 Alphaproteobacteria bacterium | reverse complement strand
CCGGCGGGGCGCGGAACACCGAGGTGGACAGCGTCTTGGGGTCGCGCCCCTTCTCCTCGGCCATCCGGTGCAACCGCGCGAGCTGATCCTTGATCTCATACCCGCGGCCGGGGCGCGGGAACCAGCCATCGCAATACTCGACGACGCGGCGCAAGGTGTAATCGGTCTCGCCGCCAAGGATGATCGGCGGGTGCGGTTTCTGCAGCGGCTTTGGCCACGACCACACCTTGTCGAAATTCACCATCTCGCCGTGATATTCGGCTTCCTCCTCGGTCCACAGCGCCTTCATCGCGAGGATACGCTCGCGCATCAGCTTGAAGCGCGTGTTGTAGCGGGCGCCGTGGTTCTCCATCTCCTCGACATTCCAGCCGCTGCCGATCCCGAAGATGAAGCGGCCGCCCGACAATTGATCGAGGCTGGCGACGCATTTCGCCGTGACGATCGGATCGCGCTCGGGAATGAGCGCGATGCCGGTGCCGAGCATCAGCTTTCGGGTCGCCGCCGCGGCGAAGGACAGCGCGACGAACGGATCATGCGTATGGGCGTAGCGCTTCGGCAATTCGCCGCCGCTCGGGAACGGCGTCTTGCGGATGACCGGGATGTGGGTGTGCTCGGGGACGAACAGCGATTCGAAGCCGCGGTCCTCCAGCGCGCGCGCCAGCTCGACGATGTTGATGCCGTAATCTGCGGGAAAGTAAAAAACCCCGATCTTCACCTCTTGTCCTCCAGTAAGTCGGCGCGGCCAGTTTCAGGCGGCCCCGCTCGCGGCCGGTGCGCGCAACGGCGCCACCCCGGCGCTCTCGCGCGGCGACAACGCTTCTTCGATCACTTGCGCCGCGGGGCCAGAGAGACCGGCTCTGGCCGGCACGGTCTGTAATGTCAGCGCGCCCGAGGCGAAATTGATGCCCTTCTCGGCGAACACCCGATAAATCCGCTTCAGATATTCGCGCTGGATCCAGCTCGGCTTCAGCGGCCGCGCGGTGAATTTGAACCGGAACACGACCGCATTGTCGGCGACCTCGGCAATTCCCTGCATTTTGAGCGGCAGGATAACCTCCGAGGCGACTTCCGGGCTTTCCTGCTGCATTGCGAGGCCGATCTGCTTCGCGGTCTTGCGGACGAGCTCGATATCCGTGCCGGGCTCCAGACGAAGGTTGAACTTTATGGTCGCGAAGTCGCGGCTGAGATTGGTCACCGCGCCGAGCTGGCCGTAGGGGATCGTGTGCAGCGGGCCGTTGTGATGGCGCAGCTTGACCGAGCGCACGCCGAGCGATTCGACGGTGCCCTTGAGACGTCCGGTATCGATGTACTCACCGACCCGGAAGGCGTCATCCCACATGTAGAACAGACCGGAGATGATGTCGCGGACGAGCGACTGCGAACCGAAGGACACCGCCAATCCGAACACGCCCGCGCCGGCGATCAGCGGCGCGGTGTCGACGCCGAGCCGCGATAATACGATCAATACCGCCAAGACCCCGATCGCGACGCCGAAAAAAGCGCGCATTATCGGCAGGATTGTCTGCAGCCGCGAAGCCGGGGTCGACTCCTCTTCGTCATCCACCGTGCCTGGCAGCTTTGGCCCGCCCGGCATGTCCTGCAGATTGCGGTCGATCGCGAGCCGGGTCAGCTCCCAGATGAGATAGGCGACAAACAACGTCCCGACGGCCGCAGTCACCGTATGCATTGCCTGCGCCGCGCTCGTGGCCGTGAGGTCGAGCGCGTCGATCCAGAACGAGGCAAGCGTCAGTATCGCGATCAGCAGCACGATCGCGCGCAGGATGCGATGAAAGCTCAGCGCCACGAAGCGATGAACGCCGGCGGCGCGGCCGTGAGGCGCCTCGCTATCGTGCCAGCCGCGCTCGGTCAGCCGCTCGACCACCATGAGGACGAGCAGGACGCCCAGCGTCGAGACGAAGGCGTGGTAGTAGGCCAAGAGCCCGAGGGATAGCCCGAAGATAAAGAACAGCAAGAGCCCGCCAACGATGGTCAACCCGATGGGCACCCATGCCCGGGCGAGGGCGCCTCGCAATGCCGCGATGATCCCCTCTGAGCGGTGGCCCCGGATCAGCGCCTCGATCGCGCAGCGGGCGCGGATGACCACCCAGGCGTCGAGCGCGCACACCGCAGAGGCGACCACCAGACCGATGACATGCGGCGCGCCGCTGTCCTCATCGGAGAGACCATAGCGGCCAAATCCGACCAGGGCCGTGATCGCCAAGAGGACGACCGAGAGGAAGCGGGACAGGCGCCGCGCCTCGTCTTCCGGAATATCGATGAGCCGCGCAGCCGGCGCGCCGGGGCGCAGCACGATGCGGGGGATCAGCACAAAAATCCGCCAGCGGATCAGCACATTGGCCGCAAGCAGGATCAGGCTCAGCGAGACGCCGACATTCATCAGCCAATGCCGGCTGTAAACGAAAACGACGCCGAACACGGCCAAGCCGAGGGCATCGCAGAGGAGCAGCAACAGCAGATCGCCGACGCTCGGCCCGGCAATCCGCGTCCGCAGCGCACGGCGCAACCGCCAGCTCACGCCGCGCGCCGTCAGCCTTTCGGCCAACAGGGCGAGGCAGGTGGCCAGCGCTACCCAGCCAAGCCCGATCAGTGCACCCAAGGCCGAGCCGTTGCGGTCGAGCGAGCGCCATTCGCGCTCCAGCGCCGACGGCGTATCGGGCAGCATGCTGACATCCGATATCGCCTCGTGCTCGAGGCCCATGATGATGTGCGCGAGCCAGCCGGCGGGTCCGGTGGTCATCTCGCTGGGTTCGGCGGGAACCTCAGCCACGGCGGGCGGAGCCTCAGCCGGCGGAGTTGCTGCATCGGCCGCCCAAGCGATCGGAACCGCAAGCGCGACCCACGCCAGAGCGATGATGAGATAAAAGCGAGCGCCGCGCCGCAGCGCATCGCGCGACAAATGCTTGAGCCGCAGCCCCATGCCGCCGGCCTCCCGCGTGAAACCGGCGGTATTTTAGGCCTATCAGCGAGTCCGGGCGCGGATTTTTTGGCGCGCTTCGAGTGGAGGGAGGGTTCGGGCCGACCGGCCGCCCGAACCCCGATCCCTACGTCAGCACCTCAGCCTTAGCCGCGGTCCTACTGCCGGGCGCGCCGCCGAGCGCCAGCATCGTTGCCCCAGAGCGCCTGATCCTGCCAGCTTGTATGAACCAGAAACGCCAGGCCATAGCCGATCATGCCGGCGATCAGCAGCGCGGTCAGCGGGTATTCATTGACGTTCTGCGTCAGATATTCGCCGGCGCGCTGGCCTTGCCGATAAAGCGCATCGCCGGCCACGCCAGCCTGCTCCCGCGCCCGCCGCGCCAGATCCTGCGCGCTGGCGGCCGGATCGGAGGCGACGTTGCGCGCCTGCTCGCCGAGGTCGCGGGCCATCGTCTTGGCCTGTTCGATCGCCTGATTGGCTGTCGACTTCGCCTGCTGCATCGCCTGATCAGCGGTGCCGCTCTGCTGTTGTCCGCGAGACTGATCGTGCGTTGTCGTGCCAGCACCGGCGTGCTCAGTTCCCGTGTGATGCCGCGTCGCGTTCTCGTCCATTTGCGATGCTCCTGTTTCGCGTAATCCTTCAACTAAAAACATTCGCGGCAAAGAAAGGCTCCCCGCTTCAGTAAAACCGCGAGTTGACGCGCTCTGAAAGGCCGGAACCAACCCGACCGGCACCCGTTCCGTCGGAGAGAATCGCTTATCAATCCGAAGGAGGAACCCGTGTCGAGAACTACGATGACGGCAGCCTTGGCCTTGATGCTGGCCGCGGCCGTGCCGGCTTACGCGCAAACTTCATCCAGCAGCACGTCGTCGCCGAGCACATCGGCCAGCAGCGCGTCGAACTCGCCGACGCACGTCACCGCCACTCAGCTGCAGCCCGGCCAGATCCGCGCCACCCAGATGGATGGCGCCACGGTTTATGACACGCAGAACCAGAAGGTCGGCGATGTAAAAGACATCATTCTCGACCGCGACGGAAAGGTGGCCGCGGTCGTGCTCGATGTCGGCGCGTTTCTTGGCATCGGCGGGAAATACGTCGCCGTCAGCATGAACGATCTGAAGATCACGCAAGACAACAACAACAGCAACAAGCCGCGCTTCACGGTCGACATGACGAAGGATCAGCTGAAGGCGGCGCAGGCCTACGATCTCAACGGCAACGCTCGTAGCACGAGCAGCGGCAGCACGACGGCCCCATCGAGCCGGTCGAACAGCGGATCGAACACCGGGCCCACGACACCGGGGACGCCGCCAAAGCAGTAAGCGACGAGAAGCAGAGGCGCGCGGCGCGCCGCGCTCCCTCTTGCGCCAGCGGCCCGGATCAGTCCGGGCCGCTTTTTATTACGCCATCACGCGCTGCAAATTGGTGTCGAGCTTGTCGAGAAACTGGTTGGTGGTCAGCCAGGGGTGATCGGCGCGGATCAGAATCGCTAGATCGCGCGTCATATCGCCATGCTCGACGGTCTCGATGCAGACCTTTTCCAAGGCTTCGGCAAAGCGGACGACATCGGGGGTGTTGTCGAAGGTGCCGCGATAACGCAGCCCTCGCGTCCAGGCGAAGATCGAGGCGATCGGGTTGGTCGAGGTTTCCTTGCCCTGCTGGTGCTGACGGTAGTGGCGCGTGACGGTGCCGTGCGCCGCCTCCGTCTCGACGGTGTTGCCGTCCGGGGTCAGCAACACCGAGGTCATCATGCCGAGCGAACCGAAGCCCTGCGCCAGCGTATCGGACTGCACGTCGCCGTCGTAATTCTTGCAGGCCCACACAAAGCCGCCGCTCCACTTCAGCGCCAGCGCGACCATGTCATCGATCAGGCGGTGCTCGTATGTCAGGTTGCGCTTCTTGAACTCGGCGGCAAACTCAGCGTCGAAGACCTCCTGGAAGAGATCCTTGAAACGCCCGTCATAGGCTTTGAGGATCGTATTCTTTGTCGAGAGATAAACCGGCCACCCGCGCTGCAACCCGTAATGAAACGATGAGCGGGCAAAGCCCCGGATCGACTCGTCCAAATTGTACATGCCCATCGCGACACCGGCGCCGGGAAAGTTGAAGATCTCCCGGGTGACCGGCGCGCTGCCATCGGCGGGCGCGAAGGTGATCGTCAGCTTGCCGGGGCCGGGCACGACAAAATCCGTCGCGGCGTACTGGTCGGCATAAGCATGGCGGCCGATGACGATCGGCTGGGTCCAGTTCGGCACGAGCCGCGGCACGTTCTTACAGACGATCGGCTCGCGGAAGATCGTGCCCCCGATGATGTTCCGCAATGTGCCGTTCGGTGATCTGTACATGCGCTTCAGGTTGAATTCCTTGACGCGCGCCTCGTCGGGCGTGATGCCGGCGCATTTGATGCCGACCCCGTATTTCTTGATGGCTTCGGCCGCATCGACGGTGATCCTGTCCTCGGTCTCGTCGCGCTTTTCCATGCCGAGGTCGTAGTATTTCAGGTCGATGTCGAGATAGGGCAGGATCAGCTTGCTTTTGATGAAGCTCCACATGATGCGCGCCATCTCGTCGCCGTCGAGCTCGACGACGGGTTTTGCGACCTTGATCTTCGCCATTTGCTGTCACCTCGATGGGGGCCGGCCGGGTCTGGAAAGCGCGCGACGATAAAGGCCGCACGGTCGCGAAGCAAGCCGGCGGCACATCACCGTGGTGCATTTAAAAGGCGAGAAATCGTCCTGACTTCGCGGGCCAGAGCGGCCGATTTACTAACAGCCCCGAGCCGATTGGCAGCGGACTGCTTTCGACCAGAAGAATGACAGGATTGTCACGAACCGTTTACAGTACATTTACCTTGGCGCTCAAATCGTCTCAGTATCAAGAAAGCAATTCCAGTGCCTTACGAAAGATCGCCTAATTTTTGGGCAATGCGCGAATCGCCCTGACAGACGCTGCAATCCGGCCGGCTCGACTGTGCTTTTCCCCAACTTTATCCACCTCGCCCGTGGATAGCGTCAGCTTCGATCGAGATTCTCCAAAAGCGGCAATGGCTTGCGTGCTCGCTCCGCGCTCTCATAGCAAATCCGAACGCGTATCGCTTGCTGGGATGGTTCGGCGAAACGCCGCCATCAGCGCCGGCACATCCGCAACGATTTCGACAAGCCGCGGCGCCAGATCGGCGGCGAAGTTATGCGCGACGATATGGTCGAGCAGCGCGCGCAGCGGTTGCCAGTACCCGGCGACATCGACGAGAAAGATCGGCTTGTCGTGCAGCGCGAGCTGACGCCAGGTCAGGATCTCGAAAAACTCATCCAGCGTTCCGATGCCGCCCGGCAACACCGCAAAGGCATCGGCGCGCTCGGCCATGATGCGCTTGCGGTCATGCATCGTCTCGACGACGAGAAGCTCGCCGACTCGCCCATGTGCGAGCTCCCTGTCGCGCAAGGCGGCCGGAATGACGCCGGTGACGCGGCCGCCGCCTGCTAACGCTGCATCCGCGGCAACGCCCATCAAGCCGATATGGCCGCCGCCGAACACCATCGTAATGCCGGCCGCGGCGAGACTATGTCCGAGTTCGGCGGCGGCGGCGCGGTAGCGCTGATCGACGGCGCCCGCCGAACCGCAATAGACGCAAACCGATCGGATCTGCCCTTTGGGATCAGTCGTCTGCGGCATAGAGCTCCGCCGCCAGTTGCGGCGCGGCGCGGCCGCGCGCGTGCAAATAGGATTGCCAGAACAGGCAGGCGGCGACCGAGCGCCACGGCGTCCATCTGTCCCCGATTTCGCGCAGCTCGCGCTCGCCGAGCCGGTCACCGAGGCCGAGGCAATCGGCGACGGCCAGCTGCAGACCGAGATCGGCGGCCGGCCAGATGTCGGAGCGGCCAAGCGCGAAGATCAGATAAATCTCGGCGCTCCAGCGACCGATCCCCTTCAAAGCGACGAGCGCGGCCAGCGCGTCGCCGTCCGCGGCAGCCGCGAGCCCGTCGAAATCAAACGCGCCGCTGGCGACCGCCTGTGCCAAGCGGCGTCCATAATCCATCTTCTGCCGGCTGAAGCCGCAGGTGCGTAATGTCGCGTCGTCGAGCGCGAGGAACGGCTCCGGCGCGAGCGGATGGCACAGCCCGGAGAGCCGGCGGTGCATCGCGGCGGCGGCATCGATCGAGACTTGCTGCTCAAGAATGATGTGCAAGAGCGTAGGGAAGCCGTTACGCCGCCGGCGGAAGCGCGGCTCACCGGCGCGATCGAGGATGGCGTAAAACACCGGCTCGCCGGCGAGCGCGTCGATCCCCTCTTCCAGACGCTGCGGCGCGTAGATCAAGCGCACAAGGTCAGCCCCAAAGCGCGGGCTCGGGCGGGAAGAGCGTGCTGCCGTCATAGCGCAGCCCCGGCGTTCGGTCGGTGGCCAACAGCAGCGGCGCGTCGAGATCGACGACGGCGGCCTGCTGCGCGACAAGCACGGCCGGCGCCATTGCCAGCGAGGTGCCGATCAGGTCGAGATCGGCGGCGGTGTGGCAGGCCTCATCCGCGCAGACCGGGATCGGATGCGGCACCCGCGCCAGAGCCTCATCGTGAGCGGCCGGCAATGGCTGCTCGATCAGCTCGACGCCGAGTTCTGCGAGCGCCGGCATCACCTCGGTCAGATGGCGCTCACTCCAGCCTTCGTTGGCATCGACGATCAGCCGCGCCGCTGGCGCGGCGCGGCGCACCGCGCGTACCCGCTCGACGTCGCCGTCGCCGGTCAGCTTCAGCTTCAGCAGTGGCCGGGTGCGCTGCGCCGCCGCGGCCTCACCCATGCGCTCGGGGGTATCCAGGCCCAGCGTATAGGCGGTCACCAGCGCTCTCAGCGTGCCGATGCCCGCGAGATCGGCAGCCCGGCGGTCGTAGCGTTTGGCGTCGAGATCCCAGAAGGCCGCATCCAACGCGTTTCGCGCCGCGCCGGGCGGCATTGCCTGCTGCAATTCCTTGCGGTCGAGCCCGGAAAAAACTGCGCCGCGCATGTCCTCTAGGGTCCTCACCACGCTGTCGACGCTCTCGCCGTAGCGCGGATACGGCACGCACTCGCCCCGGCCCCGAACATCGCCATCGAAAATTGTCAGTCGAGTAGATGATTGATGATGGCTCTGACCCCGCTGCGCACCGGATCGACGCAGGGCAGGCCGAGCCTGTCCTCGGTCTCGCGCAGATAATCGCGCGCCGCCGCGGGATCGAGCGAAGCCGTATTGATGCTGAGCCCGATGCAGCGCACCGTCGGGTTGGTCAGCTGCGCCGCCTCGATGTTGCGCTCGATGCAAAGCTGCAGATGGGGCAGCGGATAATGCGGCAGGCCGCGCATGTGCTTGCGGGTGGGCTCATGGCACATAACGAGCGCGTCGGGTTGGGCGCCGTGGATCAGCGCCAGACTCACCCCGGCGTAGGAGGCGTGAAACAGCGAGCCCTGCCCTTCAATCAGATCCCAGTGATCGGGGTCGTTCGCCGGCGAGAGCCATTCGACCGCACCCGACACGAAATCCGACACGACGGCGTCGATCGAGACGCCGTCGCCGGCGATGAAGATGCCGGTCTGGCCGGTCGCGCGGAAATCCGCCCTGAGACCGCGGGCGCGCATCTCTTCTTCGAGCGCCAGCGCCGTGAACATCTTGCCGATCGAGCAATCCGTGCCGACCGTCAGCAGCCTTTTGCCCGGGCGCTTTTTGCCGTTGCCGATCTCGAATTCGCGGCTTGGATGGCGCACATCCGCGATCTGGCGCCCGAGCCGGGAGGCAGTCTCGCGCAAGACCGTAATGTCGGAGAGCCGATGGTGCAGGCCGCTCGCCAGATCCATGCCGAGCTCGAGCGCCCGGACCAGCAGGCCCTCCCAGCCTTGTCCCAAGACGCCGCCCCGCGTTGTCGTACCGACGATGACTGTCTTGACCCCGGCCGCGGCGGCTTCCTCGATCGTCATGTCGGGGAGCTGCAGATCGGCCTTGCAGCCCGGCATCCGGAGCTGCCCGAGGCAGATCTCCGGCCGCCAGAACGCGATCCCGGCCGCGGTCTTGGCGGCGAGCTGGTCATGGGCGTCGCCGATGAACAGCAGGTATGGAGTGCGCAGGGTCACCGCCCTCACCTTTCGCAGGGGGATGTGCGAGCCGAATGATCTTAGGGAAGCGGGAGCAGCGGTTAAAGGTTTCTCCACGGAACCACTTTTGGGCGCGGTGGTCGTCAGACGAGCCATTCGCAGACGGAATGGCAGCCATACTCCCGTCAGATTCGGGGGATGATCCCGCCCGGGATGGCGTATTCCGTGCAGCGAGGACGCGAATGCCGCGCGCCGCCATTCGCCAAACTGGCGAGGCGCCGACCGCATCGTTCGAGGAGATCGGGGATGAGCCCGGGCACAGCCTTCCATTTCTTGCATCGCGCGGGTTCCGCCGAAAGCGGCGGCGGCGTATGGGCTCTGGTTATTGCGATCGTGTTTGCGGTCGTGGCGGCGGCCAGCTTCGCGGTCGATCAAAGCGTCACCCTGTCCAACTTTCCCGTCCCGCCGACGCAGACCAGCGGGCGCTGATTGCCCAACGCGTGGCGCCGCGGACCACGAACCGTGATAAGCCAGCTGCCCGTGTTGCTTTGCGTCTGCGCGGCGCTGGCCGGGCTCTCCGGCTGCCTATCCCAACGACCGTTCCTGCAGAGCGGCGATATCACCACCGCCGAGGTCGTGTATTCGGGCGATATCGCCAATGCGGTGCCGGTCGCAAAGCAGCATTGCGCAAGCCATGCGCGAGTGCCGCGCCTCGTCGACACGACGCCAGGGATCGCTTATTTCGCCTGTGACCCGCCCTAGCGTGCGGCGGGCCCGCGGGCAAATTTTTCCCGAGCCCTCCCGCTCAAACTGTCTAATATCGCAATCCAGGGTTGATGGAGGGGAGCATGCGGCCGCGGCGAAACCTGGCTTGCGCAGCGATGGGCGCGACCGTGTTGCTGGCCGCCTCGCTCAACCCCTCATTTGCGGCGGCGCCCTGCGACGAATTCAATCCCGTCGGGCCGGCGCGCAGCATCGTGGTCGCCCTGACCCCCACCGATTTTGTCGATGAAGAGCGCGATGAGATGCGCAGCTTTGTCGAGACCGGCAGCCTGGGCCGCGTCGAAGCTTCGATCGTCTCCTCAGTCCCGCGAGGCGTCGTACACGGTTTCTCCGCCGCGCCGGAGGTCAGCCGCTTCTCCCCCTATTACGCCGA
>VAZF01000021.1 GCA_005888425.1 Alphaproteobacteria bacterium | reverse complement strand
CACGATGCCGGCCGCATTCTGAACGCGGCATTGTTCGACGGCCAAGTGCGCGGCGCTTTTGCGATGGCGATCGGCGCCGCCCTCTATGAACGATTTATTTACGACGAAAGCGGCAGTTTTCTTACCGGAAGCTTTGCCGATTATGCCGTACCAACCGCGGGCATGGTGCCCGATCTGCTCGTGTTGCACCGCGAGACGCTCTCGCCGATCACCCCGCTCGGCGCCAAGGGGGTCGCGGAAGGAAATTCGATGAGCACGCCTGTATGCATCGCCAATGCGGTCGCGGACGCGGTCGGCGTTGGCGATTTGGAGCTTCCGTTGACCGCGCCGCGCCTCTTGCGGCTGCTCGCGGCGAGCGAGCATCGACCGCAAGCATGAAAACCGAAGCGCCCGACACTGCTGCCAAATCCGCGCCGGCGAAACGCCGCGGCGGCGCCAAAAACAGGAGCGAGCCCATGCCTCAATCCGCGAGACGCGTCGCAGAATCCGATCCCGCGTCGCGGGACGCGAAGCCGGCGCCGCTCGCACCCGAAACAGCCCCGACCGCGCCCGCTGCGGCGGCGCGTCCCTCGGCGAAATCGGGCGGGCTCGACGGGTTTCGCGTCGAGGCCGATGCCGCGCGGCAGCGGCTCGACATCATCCTCGATCGGCCGCCGCTCAATGTCATCACGATGAATCAGCGCGAGCAGTTGCGCGTCGCCTTCGAAGCGGCCGATGCGGATCATCGCGTGCGGGTCATCGTGCTGCGCGCGGCGGGCGAGCATTTTTCGAGCGGCGGCGAGGTCCGCGGGTTTCTCGATGCCTCGCCTGAACATCTCTCTCGCCTGGCCTGGAACATCGCGGCGCCGGCGCGCTGCCGGAAGCCGGTCATTGCCGCCAGCCGCGGCTATTGCTTCGGCGTCGGGTTCGAGCTGGCTCTGGCCTGCGATTTTCGGCTCGTCACCGAAAGCACGGTTTACGCTTTGCCCGAACAGCGGCTCGGCATGATCCCCGGCTCGGGCGGCGCGGCGCGGCTGCAGAAGATGGTCGGCATCACGCGTGCCAAGGACATTGTCATGCGCTCGCGGCGGATCACCGGGTTCCGAGCGTTCGAATGGGGGATCGCCACGGAGTGCGTTGCCGATGCCGAACTCGAAAAGATCACCGACGCGCTTGTCGAAGAGTTGTGCAGCTTTGCGCCGCTGGCACAGCGCAGCGCCAAGAAGCTGTTGAACGATTGCGAGGATGCGAGCCTGTCGCTCGCTATCGAGCTCGAAGGCCAAGCCTATGGCAGGCTGCGCAGCTCCGACGATTTCATCGAAGGCGTCGAGGCCTTTCACGCCAAGCGCCAGCCCAACTTCAAGGGAAGCTGAGTTTACCCTTCGGCGGCCGATCCGACCGCGATGTCGAGCCAACCCTGGGGGGTGATGGTGGCGCGGCCGCCGGGGCGGAGCAGTACGGTCGTCGTCGCGGATTCGACGATTGCCGGCCCAGAGATCACCTGCGACGGGGCGAGCCGGTCAAAGGCATAGACCGGCGCCGCAATCCAATCGTCGAGATAGATGCGGCGCTCCGTCTCCGGAGAGGTCGGCGGTCCGGCGGGCAGGTCCGGTTCCTGCGGCAGTTCCTCGAGGATGCCGGACACGGCAACCCGCGCGTTGACAAGCACCGCTTCCTGATCCGGCATCGAATAGGTGTAGAGCGCCTCGTGGCGGCGGTGGAAACGCTCGACGATCTGCGGCAGCGGATCGGCCGCGGACCAATCGACGTCGTCGAGCGGCACCGTGATCTCGAAAACCTGCTCGCCATAGCGCATGTCCACTGACCGCGCGGCGCGGGCCGGCCCGGCGAACGAGGCGCGCAATCGCGCGAGGCCTTCCACCTGCATCTCGTCGAACAGGTGCTTGACGGCGGCGCCGTCGAGCGCCTTGGCGTCGCCGATATGCGTGCGCGACAATTCGAAACGCAGATCGGTCGCGAGCATCCCCCAGGCGGACAACACCGAGGCGACGCGCGGCACGATGACCCGCACGAGGCCGAGCTGGCGCGCGATATCGGTCGCGTGCAATCCGGCGGCGCCGCCAAACGCAAACAAGGCGAAACGCCGCGGATCAACGCCACGCCGGACCGAAACGAGGCGCACTCCCTCGGCCATATTCGTGTTGATGACGCGGTGAATGCCGTGCGCCGCGGCGAGCCGATCGATGCCGAGCCCCGCGGCGATACGATCGACGGCGCGCGCGGCCAAGTCTTCGTCCAGACGGCGCGCGCCGCCGAGAAAATTCGCCGGGTCGAGATAGCCGAGCACAAGGTTGGCGTCGGTAACGGTGGGCTCGGCGCCGCCCTGGCCGTAGCAGGCCGGCCCCGGCGCGGCGCCGGCGCTTTCCGGCCCGACATGCAGGATGCTGCCGGCATCGACCCGCGCGATCGAGCCGCCGCCGGCGCCGATCGAGGCGATGTCGAGGCTGCCCAGCGCGATGCGGTGGCCGGCGATCTTGCGGTCCATGACGAGCGCCGCCTGGCCGTCGACCACGAGGCAGATGTCGGTACTCGTGCCGCCCATATCGAAGGGGATCAGGTTCGGCTCGCCGAGGAGGCGCGATGCGTAGACGCTGCCGGCGGCGCCGCCGGCCGGCCCCGACAGCACCGCACCGGCGGCGAGGCGTCCGGCTTCGGCGATCGGGGCGACGCCGCCATGCGACTGGATGATCAGGGTCGGGCCGCGATAGCCGGCCTCGGCGAGGCGCGATTCCAGCCGCGCGAGATAGCGCGACAGCACCGGGCCGACATAGGCGTTGACGATCGTCGTCGAGACCCGCTCGAACTCCTTGATCTGCGGCAAGACCGCGGAGGACAGCGAGACATAGGCGTCGGGGAGCGCGCGGGCGAGCGCCTCGCCCGTCCGGCGCTCGTGACCCGGGTCGCACCAGGCGTGCAGATAGCAGACCGCGACCGACTCGACGCGCTCGCGCTGGAGCACGGCGATCGCAGCTTCGAGCGAGGCTGGGTCGAGCGGCGTGTCGATGCGGCCGTCGGCACGGATCCGCTCACGTACCGGCAGGCGCAACCGGCGCGGCACGAGCTGCTCGGGCGGCGGCATGCGGAGGTTGTAGCGATCGTCCTTCAGCCCCTCGCGCATCTCGACGACATCGCGGTGGCCTTCGGTGGTGAGGAGACCGAGCCGTGCGCCCTTGTGTTCGAGGAGCGCATTCGTCGCGACGGTCGTGCCGTGGACGATGCGCTCGGTGTCGCGAAGCAGCGCGGTGCGGTCGACCCCGAAGCGGCCGGCCAATTGCGAAAGGCCTTCGAGCACGCCAAGCGAGGGATCCTCCGGGGTCGACGGGACTTTGGCGAGCGTCGTCAGACCGCCCTCGTCGATCGCGACAAGATCGGTGAAGGTGCCGCCGACATCGACCCCGATGCGATACATGCGTCAGCTCTCGACTTGGCTGACAAAAGCGTTAGCGATGTCGTCTGAGGTCGCGGCGGGGTCGCGCGTTGTGGGATCGCCCCAGCCGCCGCCGCCGCCGGATTCGAGCACGAAACGATCGCCTGGGCGGATGACGAGGCCGGTCTCCTTGGTCTTGATCGGGCGCGGCGGCTGGTCGCCGGAATAGAGCAGGTAGCGGTGCGGCAAGCCGTCGGTGCCACCGAGGATCCCGCAGGCGCCGTGCTTGACACCGTCGCCGGCGGTGTTGCCGACCGCCGGTTCCGCCGTCTCGACGGTCATCTCGACGATGCCGCCGGGGCCGCCGCGGTACTGCCCGGCGCCGCCTGAATCGGTCCGGAATTCGTGTGTCTTGAAGAATAGCGGGAAGCGCACTTCGGTGACTTCGAGGCTGCCGAATTTGATCCCGCCGGCGGCCTGCCATTCACCGCCGCCGGGCCAGCCATCGCCGGCCGAGGACGCGCCGCCGCCGGGCCGCGCCTGAAAGAAATGCCAGATAAACGGCTTGCCGCCGGGCCTGCCATCCGGCCCGGGCGCGCGTGGGTCCTTGCCCTGGATCGCGATGCGGAAGCGGCGGCCCCAGCCGGCCATCGCGCGCTCCGGACAGGCCGGCGCCAGCGCCTTGATGATCGCCTCGATGATTTCCTGGCCGCAATGATTGGTCGCCAGAGTGACCGGCGCGCCGGGATTAGCCCAGACGACCGTGCCGGGTTTGGCGATGACGTCGAGCGGGCGGAAGGTGCCGTCGTTTTTGGGCGTGTGCGGGTTGATCAAATAAGACAGCGCGACGACGACCGAGGAGTACATGTTCGGATAGGACGAGTTGATAAAACTCGTGACCTGCGGGTGCGAATCCGACAGGTCGATCTTCAGATCGCTTCCCGATTTGGTGACGGTCGCGCGAATATGGATGTCCTCGTTGCCGCGCCCGTCATCGTCGAGCAGGGCTTCGCCGAAATAGACGCCGTCCTGCCATTCGGCGATGACGGCGCGGGTCTGGCGCTCGGCGCCGTCGAGCACCGACTCGATTGCGGCCAGCGTCGTCGCCGCGGTCGTAGAGCTTTAAGGGCGTAATGCGAATGCCTTCCTGCCAGATATCGGTCGCGGAGGCGTTGTAGGCGCCGTGCGTCGCGCCGCCGATATCGCTCTGATGCGCGCGGTTGATCGACCACAGGCGCGGTGTATTGCCTTCAAACACCGGTACGAAGGCAGTCAGATCCGGCAGGTGATTGCCGCCGTGGTAGGGGTCGTTGAGGAGAAAGACGTCGCCTTTGTGAATATCGCCCTCAAAGAACTCGGTCATCGCGCGGGCGGCAAAGGGCAGCGCGCCGACATGGATCGGCACATGCTCGGCCTGTGCAATCAGGCGTCCGTCGAGGTCGCAGATCGCGGTCGAGAAATCGCGGCTCGAATTGAGGATCTGCGAATAGGAGGTGCGCAGCATCGCCTCGCCCATCTCCTCGACGATCGCGAGAAGGCGGTGCTGAACGACCGAGACGGTGATGGGATCGACGCGATTTTGCAACGGCTCGCTCCGGGCGCTGAGTGGCGCCGGAGTGTGGCGTGACGCCAGAGCGAAGGGAAGGCTCTGAAACAGTCAGAAGCCGTCTAGCGCTCAGTCGTCCCCTCCGGAAAGCGCAGATGCATTGTCAGTGCGAGGCTGGAATCGCCAAACCGCGCCGGCAGCGGCGGGAAGCGGCCTACCGCGGCGACCATCTGTCCGACCCGCTCGTCGATATCGGGATAGCCGGAACTGCGGGTGATCGCGATGCGCGCGATCGTGCCATCGCCGAGCACGAGGACCGAGAGAAACGTGTCGCCGCGCCGCCCGGCGATCAGCGACGGCGGCAGCAGGTTCATGTGGCGCTGGGTCAGAGCCTTCAGGATCGCGAGGTATTCGTCGCGCGTTGCTGGCTCGGTGCCCAAGACCCGCCAGCCGGAGGGGCCCATGATCCGCACCGCATTGTCGGGCCGATTAAGGGCTACTTTCGGGTTGGGCTTCGGTTTTGGAGGGGGCGGCGGCTCCAGCGCCATATCGGGCCGCGGCAAGGGCTCCGGTGGGGATTCCGGGGCAGCCAGCGCGGTCTTCAGCTCAGGGGCGGGCTCGGGGGCAGGGGTCGCGGCCTTCGGGGTCTTATCGATCGTGGGTCCCATGTCGTCCGAGGCGAGTCGGCCGCGCGGCGGCGGGGCTTGTTGCGGGGCCGGGGCGGGCGGCGTCTCGAGGACCAGCTGGACCGGGATTAGCTCGGGGATATCGGGCGGCGCGCTGGCCCAGCTGACGAGCGCCAGCAAGGGCAGGAGGTGCAAGGCGAGCGAGCCGGCAACGCCAAACGGCAGCCCTCGGTCGTTCTTTTTCCGTTCACGTTTTTCAGCCCCTAAAAGAGGGATCGAGCGGGGCGATTCGGCCGCGCCCTCCCTGGGGAATACCGAGGGAAGGGCCGGCTCAGGTCGCCCTAAATCGAGGAGCGCGGTGGCTAACCGGAACGAATCGCTAACATCGGCTGGCATACCAGCGGATCCCGCTAGCCGGCCTCGGCCGGGGCGAGCTCGGCCAATTCGAGCCAGGCTGCCTCGTCGAGCGTCGTGACCCCGAGCGCGGCGGCCTTGGCCGCCTTCGAGCCGGCATCGGCGCCGATCACGACATAATCGGTCTTCGCCGAGACCGAGCTGGCGACATTGGCGCCGAGCGCCTCGGCGCGTGCCTTGGCCTCGGAGCGGCTCATCGCTTCGAGCCCGCCGGTAAAGACAATCGTCTTGCCGGCGAGCGGCGATTGGCTGGCTTGGGCCGGCGCCTCGTAATCGAGAACGGTGACCTCGCGCGCCAGATCGTCGAGCACGGCGCGGTTATGCGGCTCGGCGAAAAACCCGATGATGTCGGCCGCCATGTCCGCGCCGATGCCGTGGACGTCGAGCAGGTGCGCGCGGGCTCGGCTCTCGGGCTCCTGCGCCGCTTCCATTTCGCCGCGCCAATGCGCGAGCGAGCGGTAGTGACGGGCGAGAAGACGGGCGGTCGCTTGGCCGACCTGCGGGATGCCGAGCGCGTTGA
>VAZF01000020.1 GCA_005888425.1 Alphaproteobacteria bacterium | reverse complement strand
GCGGATGCCGTGCACCTCCTGCAGCCCGCCGGGCGCGAGGCGCGAGGTCATGACCTCGTCGAAGATCAAGACGGCGCCGGTCTCGCTCGCCAGCGCGCGCAGATCGGCGAGAAACTCGCGGGTTGCCGGGATGCAGCCGCTGCCGCCGAGCATCGGTTCGATCATGATCGCTGCGAGATCGGCGCGGTGCGGCGCGACCAGCGCGCGGGTGCCTTCGCTGTCGTTGTATTCGGCGATCAGGAAATCGAACGGTGCGTTGACGGCGCTGCCCTTGCCGCGGAAATAGAAGACGCCGCCGTGATAGCCGCCGGAAAAGACCAGAATCTTATTGCGGCCGGTCAGGGCACGCGCCGCGGCGACCGCCATCAGATTGGCTTCGGTGCCGGAATTGGTGAAGCGCACCAGCTCGATCGAGGGGAACCGGTCGCAGATGGCGCGGGCAAACCGCGCCTCAGCCGCGCCCTGCGCGCCGAGGTTCCAGCCGCTGTCGAGCGCGGCGTCGATCGCGCGGCGGATTGCGGGATGCGAATGGCCGAACAGCCCGGCGGTGAACTCGGAGAGGAAATCGACGTATTCGTGCCGGTCGAGGTCCCAAAGATGCGCCCCCTCGCCCTTCGCCATCGTCAGCGGAAACGGATCGACAAAGATCGCGGATCGCGTGTTGCCGCCGGGCAGCGCGGCGCAGGCCGCTTCGTATTGCGCCAGGCTTTTCGGGTTGCGCGCGCGATAGAGCTCCTGCGCCTCGGCAAGCGCGGCGGCAATATCGATATTGGTTGGGTGCGTCGTGCTCATCGGCTCTCCTTCGAGCGCCGGTTTTAACACAACCCGTTCCGACGGAGAGCCATCTTCGCCTGTTCCCCGTCTATGAGCTTTGCCCAACCAGCGTCATTCCGGGGGCTGAGCAGAGCGAGGCAGCCCGGAATCCATGAACACGGGCCTCAGCAATATGGATTGCGGGCTCGCCGCTCGCGCGGCGCCTCGGAATGACGACCCCGGGGTATGCCTATGTTTGTAAACGCCCGTCGGAGGAGGACCTGGATTTGCTCTGGGCGGCCCTGCTCGCCGGCATCGCCGGCTATGTCGACGCGATCTGCTATTTGCGGCTCGGCGGAGCTTTCGCCGCCAACATGACCGGCAATCTCGTCGAGATCGGGCTCGCCGCGGCGCAGGGACAGTGGGGCGACGCGCTCTGGTGCGCCTCGCTGCTGGCCTCCTTTTTGTTTGGCGTTCTCGCCGCCCGGCTGGTTCTGCGCACCCAGCATTCGGCGCGGCTGTCATTGCTGCTGGAGGCCGCGATCATCGTCGCGGCGGCGACGGGCGTCCTCGGCATCGCGGCGGTTCCGGTATTGGCGGCCTCGATGGCGCTGCAGAATGAAGCGGTGACGCACGGCATTGTCGCGCTCAATGTCGGATTTATTACCGGTGATCTCCAAACGCTCGGCGAGCGGCTCATCCCCGCTGCTGCGCCAGGCGAGCCGCGCAAACGGGACAACCGGGTGTGGTTGCTGCTGACCATTCTGGTTTTCTATGCAGCGGGCGCGGCAATCGGCGCCCTCCTTGCGGGGTGGGACGAAGCCGCGCTGATTCTACCGGCGGCGCTGCTCGCCACCGCCGCGCTGCTGCCCGAGCGGTGGACCGGATTGGCAGCAGAGCGCCACTAATCGCGAGCGTCGGAGCACCGCCTTGACGCGGCAATCCGGGTCAGCTACCCCGCGCGAAATCGGCAGGCGCTGCCGATTATTGGCAGCACTGTTGAGATCATGCTCACCTCCCTTTTTGTTTCCGCGATCATTCTCGGCATCGTCGAGGGATTGACCGAATTCCTGCCGATCTCCTCGACCGGCCATCTGATCCTCGCCGACCGGCTGCTCGGCCTCGAAGGGCCAGAGAGCAAGCTGTTCGATATTGTCATCCAGTTGGGCGCGATCCTGGCGGTGTGCTGGGTCTACCGCGACCGGCTGCTGCGCGCAGCCGAGGGGATCCTGACGCAGCGGACGCAGCAGCATTTTGTCGCGAACATCGTGATCGCCTTCCTGCCGGCGGCGATCGCCGGGGTCTTCCTGTACCGCATCATCAAGGATGTGCTGTTCTCGCCCTGGGTCGTGGCGGTCAGCCTTATCGTCGGCGGTGTTCTGATCCTGGTGATCGAGCGGGTGCGGCCGCAGCCCATTGTCCAGGACGTCGACCGGATATCGTGGGGCACTGCGCTCGCGATCGGCTGCTGCCAGATCCTAGCGATGATCCCCGGCGTGTCGCGGGCGGGCGCGACGATCATGGGCGCCTTGATGCTGCGGGTCGACCGCGCGCCGGCAACGCAATTCTCGTTCTTTCTGGCGATCCCGACGATGCTCGGCGCCTCCGTCTACGATCTCTATAAGAACCGCGCGATCATCACGACCGACGGCGCGGCATTGATCGCGGTGGGGTTTGTCGTCGCGTTTATCGCGGCGTTGTTTGTCGTCCGGCGGTTAGTGGACTTCGTCAGCCGGCACGGCTTTGGCGTCTTCGCCTGGTACCGCATCGTCGTCGGCGCGATCGCGCTCGTGGCGCTCGCGATTGCGAGCTGAACGGGGTCAGCGCTTCGGGCTGAAGCCCTTCCCCTTCATGCAGGAATCGAGGATCGCGGCGGCGCGGTCACGCGTATGCTCGTGCATGATCTGGGTTTGCTGGCGCACGACACTGGCGCGCTGCCAGTCGTTCTGCCGGCTGGCCATTATGTCCTGATCGATCGCCCGATCGGTCGAGACCACGGTGTCGGAGAGCCCGCGGCAGTCGCCATAGGCGGCGACCGCCGCCGCGTCGTCGGCGCCGGGCTTCGCCCAATCGCTGCCGCCGGCGGCGCAGCCGGCCAGCAGCAGCATGATGCCGGGGATGCAGAGGCGGAGGGCGCGTGTCATTGGCGCGGCTCCCGATCGCGGCGGCGGGCTTCGAGATGGGCAAGGATCGCCCATTTCTCGGCGGCGCTCGCCTCGTACCAGGCACGGATCTCCTCGACGGTGCGGAGGCAGCCGCGGCACATGCGGGTCGCGGGATCCATCAGGCAGATGCCGAGGCAGGGCGAAGCGGGATGAGCGTCGCTCGGTGTCACCCAATCACGATCCCCAATTACGATCCCTTGGGCGGCTCGACGAGATCGGCAAGCCGGGTGCGCAGCAGTTTCGCGCGATCTGGTGTCACCGCATAGCTCCAGCCGCCCACCTTTGCGTTGATCGCCTTGGCCTCGGCTTCGGCGGCGTCCTGGCCGGAAGCGGTGATCGCGATCCAGTCGCCGTTCTCGCGCGAAACCAGACGCAGATCGACCGTCAGCCCATCAAAGGTGGCGAACGAGGCGGTGGCGACGCCGCTATCGGGCATCGGTTGATCGGCGGCGGGTTTGACGTCGGCGAGATCGAGGGCGGCAAGTGCGCCGGCCGGTTCGGCGAGAGCGGCGGGTTTGAATTTCGTATCGGGCGGCGCCTCGGCCACGGCAAAGCGTTCGGCCGGCTGTGCCCGGCCGAGCGTGAGCATTGCGCCGTCATCGCCGGTAACTTTGATCGACGCGATGCGCGCGGCCGGGATGTCGAGGATGCGGCGATCGAGCCAATCGACGATCTCGCCCCCGACCTCGAGCGAGCCGCGCGCCAGCCAGGCGCGGTCTATACCGGGCTTACGGAGATAGACGGCATCGTTGCCCGTCCCGAACCGGTCGGCGCGGCGCTTGCCGACGACCAATTCGGCGACGGTCTGCCCGATGCGGTCGTTGAGCTTGAGGTCGGTTGCCTTGCCGTTGGCCGGATCGTCCAGGTCGAGGCGCGCGAACAATTCCGGGCGCTCGGTCTTCGGCTCGACAAGCGTCAGATCAGCTAGGCCCAACAGCAGCTGGCGCATTTTGGCCTGCGCCGCGGGATAGTTGCCCTTCTCGACCACCGCCCAGCTTCCGTTGACCGCCGCGAAATCGATCTTGGTCGGGCCGCGCGACAGACCGACCCAGGCGAGATCGCCCAGCTTCGCGGCGAGCCCGGGGAGCGCGCGCTCACCTGAGGGCGCCGGGCTCGCGGTGCGGTCGCCCGCGGCGAGCACGACGATGGCGGCGGCAACGACAATGACCGTCGCGGTCAGCAGCACGATGAAGCCGCGTCGCTGCATGATACTGGCTCTCTACGCCAATGCCGGGCGGGATTGGCGGCGATGGCGGCGGCGCAGGCGCAGCATGCCGAGCACGATGGCGGCGAGCGCGACAAGGATCGGTACGAGCGCGATGTCACAGAATTCGATAATCGCTTTCAGCCACTCGATGTCGCGGCGCAAGGCGGCCTGCACGGCGCGCAATTGCTGGCGGGTCGCGATCATCTCGGCGCGGAACTCGTCGATC
>VAZF01000019.1 GCA_005888425.1 Alphaproteobacteria bacterium | reverse complement strand
CGCCGCCGTCAAGGTCGTCTTGCCATGGTCGATGTGGCCGATCGTCCCGATGTTGCAATGCGGCTTGGTCCGCGCAAACTTTGCCTTACCCATCGTTCTTCTCCGATTACTCCGGCTTCAGCAGCAGCATCACGCCATCTTGGCGCGGACTTCGTCCGCGACGGCCTGCGGCACCTGCTCATAATGATCAAAATGCATCGTGTACTGGGCCCGTCCCTGGCTCATCGAGCGCAGCGTATTGACATAGCCGAACATGTTGGCAAGCGGTACCATCGCATTGATCACCCGGGCATTGCCACGGCTGTCCATGCCGGTGACCTGACCGCGCCGGCTGTTCAGATCGCCGATGACGTCGCCCATGTATTCCTCGGGCGTCACGACTTCGACCCGCATGATCGGCTCGAGGAGTTTTGGCGCCGCTTTCATGATGCCTTCCTTGAAGGCGGCACGGGCGGCGATCTCAAAGGCGAGGACGCTCGAGTCGACATCGTGATAGGCGCCGTCGGTCAGCTCGGCCTTCAGGTCGATGACCGGGAAGCCGGCGAGAACGCCGTTCTCGGTTGAGGAGCGCAGCCCCTTTTCGACGCCGGGCACGTATTCCCTTGGGACGGAGCCGCCGACGACCTCGTTCTCGAACACGAAGCCCGAGCCCGGCGGCAACGGCTCGAAATGGATCTTGACTCGGGCATACTGGCCGGCGCCGCCGGTCTGCTTCTTATGCGTGTAATCGACATCGGCCGGGCGGGTGATCGTCTCACGATAGGCGACCTGTGGCGCGCCGACATTGGCGTCGACCTTGTACTCGCGCTTCATGCGATCGACGATGATCTCAAGGTGCAATTCGCCCATGCCCTTGATGATCGTCTGGCCGCTCTCGTGATCGACGGCGACGCGGAAGGACGGGTCTTCGGTCGCGAGCCGCGCCAAGGCCTGGCCCATCTTCTCCTGGTCGCCCTTCGTCTTCGGCTCGACCGCGATCTCGATGACCGGGTCGGGAAATTCCATCTTTTCGAGGACGACCGGCTGCGATGAATCCGACAGCGTGTCGCCCGTCGTCGTGCTCTTGAGGCCGGCCAATGCGAGGATGTCGCCGGCGCGCGCCTCCTTGACGTCCTCGCGGTGGTTGGCATGCATCAGCAGCATGCGGCCGATCCGCTCGCGGTTGTTCTTGACCGTGTTGAGGACCTGCGAGGCAGTGCTGAGGACGCCGGAATAGATGCGGATAAAGGTCAGCGAGCCAACAAACGGGTCGGACATGATCTTGAAGGCGAGCGCCGCGAAGGGCTCCTCGTCCGAGGCATGCCGTACGATCGGCTCGTCGGAGCCCATCTTGACGCCCTTGATCGCCGGCACGTCGGTCGGCGCCGGCAGGTAATCGACGACAGCGTCGAGCAGCGGCTGGACGCCTTTGTTCTTGAAGGCCGAGCCGCACAATACCGGGACAAAAGCCGCGGCGATCGCGCCCTTGCGGATGCAGCGCTTCAGGGTTTCGACATCGGGCTCCTCGCCGCCGAGATAGGCTTCGAGCGCGGCATCGTCCTGCTCAACGGCAAGCTCAACGAGCTCGTGATGCGCGGCCTGCGCGGCAGCCTGCAATTCGGCCGGGATCTCGACGACATCGAATTGCGCGCCCAAGCTCTCGTCGCGCCATTTGACCGCATTCATTGCGACGATATCGACGACGCCGACAAAATCGCTTTCGGCGCCGATCGGCAGCTGCGTGACCAGGGGAACAGCGCCGAGGCGGTCCTTGATCTCCTGGATGCAGCGCGGGAAATCGGCGCCGATCCGGTCCATCTTGTTGACAAAGCAGATGCGCGGCACGCCGTATTTGTCGGCCTGGCGCCACACCGTTTCGGATTGCGGCTCGACGCCGGCGACCGAGTCGAACACCGCGACCGCGCCATCGAGCACGCGCAAGCTGCGCTCCACCTCGATCGTGAAATCGACGTGACCCGGCGTGTCGATGATGTTGATGCGGTGGTCGTTCCAGAAGCAGGTCGTCGCGGCCGAGGTGATCGTGATGCCGCGTTCCTGCTCCTGCTCCATCCAATCCATCGTCGCGGTGCCTTCATGCACCTCGCCGAGCTTGTAGGAGCGCCCAGTATAATAAAGGATCCGCTCGGTGGTTGTCGTCTTACCGGCATCGATGTGCGCCATGATGCCGATATTGCGATACCTCTCGAGAGGCGTTGTGCGTGCCATCACCAAATACTCCGGCGGCGCAGCGCGCCGCGCTGATACCGCTGATTGTTAGAGCCGTGTGCCGGCGGGCGGGCGAGGCCCGCTACCAGCGATAATGTGAGAACGCCTTGTTCGCGTCCGCCATCCGGTGCGTGTCTTCGCGCTTCTTGACGGCAACGCCGCGGTTCTGGGCGGCATCCAGCAGCTCGCCCGAGAGCCGCTCCTCCATCGTGTTTTCCGACCGGGCGCGCGAGGATGAGATGAGCCAACGGATCGCCAGCGCCTGGCTGCGGTCGGGGCGGACCTCGATCGGGACTTGATAAGTGGCGCCGCCGACCCGGCGCGAGCGCACCTCGACGGCCGGCCGCACATTGGTCAAGGCCTCGTGAAACACCCGGATCGGGTCCTGCCCGGTACGCTTTTGGATGCGCTCGAAGGCGCCGTAGACGATGGTCTCGGCGACCGACTTCTTGCCCTCGTACATCAGGCAATTCATGAATTTCGTGACGATGTTGTCGCCGAATTTCGGATCCGGGTGGACTTCGCGTTTCTCGGCGGCGCGGCGGCGTGACATTCGATCTTCTCCGCTTACTTCGGCCGCTTGGCGCCGTATTTCGAGCGACGCTGCCGGCGATCCTTGACGCCCTGGGTGTCGTGGGTGCCGCGGATGATGTGATAGCGCACGCCGGGAAGATCCTTGACCCGGCCGCCGCGGATCAGGACGACCGAGTGCTCCTGAAGATTGTGGCCCTCGCCCGGGATGTAGCTCGTGACCTCAAAGCCGTTGGTCAGGCGGACGCGCGCGACCTTGCGCAGGGCCGAGTTCGGCTTCTTTGGCGTCGTCGTGTAGACGCGCGTGCAGACCCCGCGTTTTTGCGGGCACTGCGCCATCGCCGGCACCTTGTTTCGCGCGACCACCGGCCGGCGCGGGTTATTGATCAGCTGATTTATCGTCGGCATCCAACAAACCTCAATGAGAACGACAACCGCCCGACGCTAACGCGCGTCGAGCGGCGGTATCTCTCAGCCCACCTGAATACGCGCCCTCTTGCAAAGGCGCCGTGCCACTTCGTCTACCGGGCTGCGTTTAGGTGGCCTCCTACCGCCAGCCCCCACGGAGGCGCGGAATATAGGGATGGGGCCCAGGACGGTCAAGCGGAATGCCTGGGTTTGCCAAGCGGTTTCGGTATGTCCGCTGCCCATCAACGAGAAGGATCAGCCAAAGGCCTTGAGCACCTTGCCGCCGGCTTCGACGGGCTTTGCCGCGATCAGCACAAAGGCGATGACACAAGGCTCCGGCCCGCGGTTGACCCAATTGTGGACCGTGCCCCGCTGGACGATGACATCGCCAGCCTTCAGATGCGTGATATCGCCCGTCTCGAGCTCCATATCGATCTCGCCCTTCATAATGACGGCATAATCGAGCGAGTCTGTCCGGTGGATGCGCGGCGTGTTGCCGGGCTGCAATTCGAGGATGCGGAAAACGGTGCCGTTGTCATGCGTCGTGCCGGTCTCGCGCAGGCCCTCATCGGCGCTGCCGGTATTGTCGATCGGGAAACCTTCGCTCGTCCAGATGACGCAAGCCTCGGCCCCCGGCCGGGCCGAACGCAGGTTCTGTGAGATTTCGTCGATCTGAACGATCGCCTTTCCCGCGGCATCATGTCCGGTCACGACCCGCCGCACCCGCAACGCCATGGCTTCCTCCTCGCTGATCCTGCTCTGCCGGCGATCTTCGCGCAGGAGCGGCAACAGCGGCAAGCCGATCGGCGCTTTGCCGCTGGATGCCGGGGCGGCGGTTGACGCTGGGACTGCGGTGAGCGTAACTGGAGCCGGCGTTCACGAGGAGCACCGCGATGCCCGAGACCGCGACCCTGAAGGCGTTCTGGCAGCCTGGCTGAACCAGCTGCCTGAGACTCAAGGAGTTTCTCTCGGTCCGTGGGATCGAGTTCCAATCGATCAATGTGCTGGAAGACCCCGCCGGGCGAGCCGAATTGCAGCGCCTCGGCGCACGCTCGATCCCGGTCCTGTCGCGCGGCGACAAATTTGTCTTTGCGCAGAACATCGCGCAGGTCGTCGAATTCCTGAAGCTCGACGAGAAGACCGGGCCGGTCCTGTCGCCGGCACAGCTGGTCGAGCGCCTCGACCGGTTTATCGGCGCGGCCTTGCAGATCATCCCGCTGATGCCCGATGACCGGCTCGATATCGAGGTGCCGAACCGGCCGCGAAAGTACCGCATCCTGGCGCATCACATGTTCCGGATCCCGGAGGCGTTTCTCGAAGTCGCCGGCGGCAAGGTCTTCAGCCAGGGGCTGCCGACCGAAGTCGCGCGGCCCGAGGACATGGCCTCGACCGCCGCGCTTGCCGCCTACGGGCGGGGCGTGCGCGAGCGGGTGGCAGCGTGGTGGCCGGGCAAGGCCAACAAAACCTGCGGCGAAACCGTCCAGACCTATTACGGGCCGCAGAGCCTGCATGAGGTCTTGGAGCGCGCCACCTGGCATATCGGCCAGCATTGCCGGCAATGGATGAACAGGTCTGGGACGGCTGAGTATCCTACGCGTCCCGGCGAAAGCCCGGACCCACTTTTCCGCCGCTCAATAAGCTGATAGGTGGGTCCCGGCTTTCGCCACGGATCAAGTCCGTGGGCTAAAGGCCCACGGGACGCCGGCTTTTAACGTCTCAGGATGATGCTTCAGGTCAACGGCTATGTCTCGCCCTATCCGGTCGATCCGATGCCGGATTGGGTGGCGGCGTTGCGCGACAGCGCGGCGCCGGTCTGGCTGTTCGCCTACGGCTCCTTGATGTGGAACCCGGAGATGCCGTTCGCCGAGCGGCGGCCGGCTCTGTTGCGCGGCTGGCACCGCAGCTTCTGCCTCTATTCGCGCGACTATCGCGGCACGCCGGAACGCCCAGGGCTTGTCCTCGGGCTCGACCGTGGCGGGTCATGCCAGGGCATCGCCTATCGGCTCCCGCCGGAGGGGCTGGGCGCGGCGATCGACCAGGTCTGGGCGCGCGAAATGGCGGGCGAGGTCTACCGCATGCGGCCGGTCAACGTGACGACGCCCGAGGGCCGGATCGGCGCCTATGCCTTTGTCGTGCGCCGCGACCGGCCGGATTACGCCGGACGTCTGTCGCTCGACGAAGCGGCGCGTATCATCGCGGTCGCGCAAGGCGGGCGCGGCACCGGGCGCGACTACCTCGCCAATACGGTGCGCCATCTGGAGGAGCTCGGCATTGCGGACGGGCCGCTGCACCGACTGCATGAGCGGGTAGAGGCATTGCCTCGGCACACTTGACCACACGCTAAACGTGAGGCGGGCTTCTTATCGCGAGAGGACGGTATCACGGCGGCAAATAGTGGAGATCAGCAGTCATTTGCCGGGTCACTGTGCCTCTGACCCAATCGGCCGCGGGCTGCCGGCCTCGTCGAGCGCGACAAAGGTGAACTCGGCGGCGGTCACCTTGACACGGCTGCCGCGTCCTTGCCGCAACACCCAAACCTCGACGCACAAGGTCATCGAGGTGCGCCCGATGCGCAGAGGATCGGTGTAGCAGCACACGACATCGCCGACCTTGACGGGCCGC
>VAZF01000018.1 GCA_005888425.1 Alphaproteobacteria bacterium | reverse complement strand
CGCTCCGCCGGGTCGGCGCCAGGCGCAACCGATGTGGCGCGATCGATGCCGCCGGCCGAAAAATGCCGCCAGCGGCTGTGAAACGGCACATCGAGATCGGGGTAGCGTCGCCGCGTCACAGCGACAACGCGCTCGACAGCCTCATCGAGTCGGTCGAGATGCAGCCGGAAATGCCGTGTCTCGCCGCGCTTGGCGGCGGCAAGCACAATACCGCAGCGCTCGCGGACCGCCGCCGCGCTGAGCAGATAATCGGGATTGCCTTCGGGGCTCACGTATCGAGGCGGCGGCCCTTGGTGCGGCGGAGCTGCGCGGTGCTCGGCGCGCCCTCGGGCGCGAAATACCCCGCCGCCTTCTTCGCCGCGATCTCGACCTGCGCGTCCTTAGGCACGAGCCGTTCGGGGAGCGCCACTCGCTCGACGATCTCGATCCCCTGCGCCTGCACCGCGCCGTGCTTCATGTTCGACATCGACACCCAGCGGTCGATGCGCCGGACGCCGAGCCAGTGGAAAACATCCGGCACCAGCTCCTGAAACCGCACATCCTGCACACCCGCGACGCATTCGGTGCGCTCGAAATAGGTCTCGGCGCGGTCGCCGCCCTGCTGCCGCTTGCGGGCGTTGTAGACGAGGAACTTCGTCACCTCGCCGAGAGCGCGCCCTTCCTTGCGGTTGTAAATGACCATGCCGACGCCGCCCTGCTGCGCCATTTCGATGCACACCTCGACGCCATGCACGAGGTAGGGGCGGCAGGTGCAGATGTCGGACCCGAACACATCCGAGCCGTTGCATTCATCGTGAACGCGGCAGGCGATCCGCGCCTCGGGCTTCCCGACAAGTCCGATATCGCCCATGAGATAGACCGTCGTGCCGCCGATCGGCGGCAGGAACACTTCGAGGTCCGGCCGGGTCACCAGCTCCGGGAACATGCCGCCGGTTTCCTCGAACAGCGTGCGGCGCAATTCATGCTCGGCGATGCCGAACCGCTCGGCGAGGCCGGGGAGGTGCCACACCGGGTCGATCGCCGCCTTGGTGACACGCACCTCGCCGCTCGGCAATACGACTTTGCCGTCTGGCTTGATCCCCCCGTCGGCGATGCGCTGGCGGATCTCCGGCACGTCGATATGCGCGGTCGTGACGGCGATCGTCGGCCGCACATCGAGGCCGGCGCGGATTTGCTCGGCGAAGGCCTCGCCGACGAGATGCCCCCACGGGTCGAGCGCGACGATCGTCTTGGGGTCGGTCCATTGCGGATGCGGCCCGATCAGGGCCGCTGGCGCGGTGTCGGTCAGGTCGGGGCGATGGTGCGGCGCCAGGGCGCGGGTTGCGACGGCCAGGGCGCGGTAGATCGCATAGGCGCCGCTATAGGATCCGATCGCGTTGCGGTGGCGGGGCTCGGCCGGGCTCGCGACGACTGGGCCGCGCTCCTCCGGGCTGGCTGCGCCCCAGCGCAGCTTAACCATACCCTCGCCCGCGCTTCCCGGATGCGAGGTCAGCCGAATGTGCCGCGGGATTACTGGTTCCATGCTGTTCAACAAACGTCTCCCGCAATCCCAAAAGGTAGCGATGCGCGCGGGCTGCGGCAAGCCGAGCATCCGACATCACCTCTCGGTGATACGGCGAGCACGCCGCGCTCGGCTGTCGTATGATCGGCCCGAGCCCTACCGATTGGCGAATCCGGCGATGGCCGTGATGGCCACTACAGAGGCCCCGCGCCTCGGCACGCTGTGCAACCTGACCTGCCAGCATTGCTATATCGAATCATCGCCAAAGAACGACCGGCTCGTTTATCTGAGCGCCGCGGAGGCCGGCGAATATCTCGACGAAATCGAGCGGCTTGGGCTCGGCACGCAGCTGATCGGTTTCACCGGCGGCGAGCCGTTTATGAACCCGGAATTGCCGGCAATGCTCGATCTCGCGCTGGCGCGCGGCTTTCGCGCGCTCGTGCTGACCAACGCGATGAAGCCGATGCACAAGGTGAAGCCCGCGCTGCTTCGCCTCCGCGATCGCTATGGCGATCGGCTGACGATCCGGGTCTCGATCGATCATTACGGCCGGCAAGTCCACGAAACCGAGCGCGGCCGCCGCAGCTGGATGCCGACGATCGACGGCCTCAAATGGCTCGCCGCCAATGGCTTTGCCGTCGCGGTGGCGAGCCGTCGCCTCTCGGGCGAATCGGAGGATCAATTGCGCCGCGGCTTCGCCCGGCTGTTCGCGGATTTCGGCCTCGCGATCGATGCGGCCGACCCCGTCGCTTTGACAATCTTCCCGGAGATGGACGAGGCGGCCGACATCCCGGAGATCACCGAGGCGTGCTGGGGCATCCTCGGCAAATCGCCGGACATGGTCATGTGCTCGAGCTCGCGCATGGTCGTCAAATTCAAGGGCGCATCGCATCCAACCGTCATCGCCTGCACCTTATTGCCCTACGATCCGCGTTTCGATCTGGGGCCAAGCCTTGCCGCTGCGCTCGGCCCGGTACCGCTCAACCATCCGCATTGCGCCAAGTTTTGCGTCCTAGGCGGGGGTGCCTGCAGCCGGAATTAGCCGCAACTTGCCGGCGACTCGGCGCAACGCAATTTATCGTTAAACGTTTACGGCGTAGAATTAACCGTCTTTGGGCGGAGGAAGCGATGTTGCGTTTTGCTGCGATCGGCGCGGTTCTGCTGATTGGGTTTGCCGGGGCGCCCCCGGTTCGGGCCGATGTTCCGGCGCCGGGCGAGAGGGTGAAGCCGGCCGCGCCGGGCTGCAATTGCCCGGTCGTGCACCGTCGCGTGCATGCGCGGGTCCGTCACCGCCGCTTTGTGCCGCCGCCCGCCATCGCCGTGCGGGAAGGGCCGGATCTCTACAATTTCCTGTTCCCGAGCCCTTATGACCCGGCCTATGACCGGGTCGTCGTCGATCATTTCCGGACCCCGACTGTGACCGGTTACGACGAGCCCTGGCGGCCGAAGCCGGTGTGGCCCGGCATCCTGCCGTACCGGGCAAGCGCGCCAGACGGGATCGAGCAATATGACGGGCTGACCGGCCGTTATGTGCGGCTCGCGGCGGCCGACGCGGCGAGGGTTGCCGCCCCGTTGCCGCTCCCGCCGCCGCCGAAATCATCCTGGTGGTAGCGGGCGCTCGTACCAGCGTCGGCTGCGCAGCACGATGCGAACCACGGACAGCATGACCGGCACCTCGACGAGGACGCCGACCACGGTCGCGAGCGCGGCGCCCGACTGAAAGCCGAACAGCGCGATCGCGGCAGCCACCGCCAGCTCGAAGAAATTCGACGCGCCGATCAGCGCCGACGGACAGGCAATGTTGTGCGGCACGCCGAGCGCGCGGTTCAGACCGTAGGCGATCCCGGCATTCAGATAGACCTGAATGACGATTGGAACGGCGAGCAGCAGGATGACGGTGGGCTGGCGCACGATCTGCTCGCCCTGAAAGCCGAACAGCAGCACCAGCGTCGCCAGCAACGCGACGAGCGAGACCGGCTGCAGCCGGCGCAGCATCGCGGCGAGCCGAGCTTCGCCGCCGCGCGCCAGCAACGAGCGGCGCCATAGCTGCGCTGCGATGACCGGCACGACGATGTAGAGAACGACCGACAGAAACAGCGTCTGCCACGGCACGGTGATCGCGGAGAGACCGAGCAGCAATCCGACGATCGGCGCAAACGCGAACACCATGATCGTGTCGTTCAGCGCAACCTGGCTCAGCGTGAAATTGGGTTCGCCATCGGTCAGGTTCGACCAGACGAAGACCATCGCCGTGCACGGTGCGGCAGCGAGGATGATCAGGCCCGCGATGTAGCTGTCGATCTGATTGGCCGGCAGCCAGGGGCGGAACAGCCAGCCGACAAACAGCCAGCCGAGCAAGGCCATGCTGAACGGCTTCACCAGCCAATTGACGCCGACCGTCACCGCGATGCCGCGCCATTGCTCGGCGACCCGGTGCAGCGCGCCAAAATCGACCTTGAGCAGCATCGGCACGATCATCAGCCAGATCAGCAGCGCGACC
Source organism: Alphaproteobacteria bacterium (assembly GCA_005888425.1). Classification (GTDB taxonomy): domain Bacteria; phylum Pseudomonadota; class Alphaproteobacteria; order ATCC43930; family CGMCC-115725; genus DATARH01. Next base: position 6,920 of record VAZF01000018.1, on the reverse strand, counting down.
GGGATATTGACCTCGGCCACATTCATCCGGCCGAGCGCCTGGAATGGCGCCGGCATCAGTTGGCCGAGCAGCACGCCGGCAATGATGCACAGCGCCACCCACAGCGTCAGGTAGCGTTCGAACGCGTCGAGCGCGGGAGCGGCGCGGCGGGACGATAAATCGGCGACAGAACTCATGTTTTCTCGTGTTCGATGGACCGGCCGATCTGATCGGCGCGGCGCTTCAGGGCCAGGCGGTCGAGCTTGTCGATCGGCAGTGCGGTGAAAAGCTTAATGCGCGCTTCGAGCTGCCGGCAGGCGTCGCGAAACGCCTGTCTGCGGTGCTCTTCGCTGCCCTCGACGGCGGCCGGGTCGGGGACGCCCCAATAAAGCATGGGTCGGCAAGCGAAGCCGCTCGAGCAGATCGAGGGTCAGCGGGTGCACCGCGCCTTTCGGGAAGCTGCCGGCGCTGTAGCCCTGGAACCGTCCCCGGCCCCAATGGTCGATCAGCACCTCGGCGAGGATGCTCCTCGCCGAGTTGCCGGTGCACAGGAACAGGACGTTGTAGATCGCACGCTGCATGACGTATCGGGACCGGTATCAGCGCCACATCTGAATGCAGGCGACGCGACGCTCCAAATACTGGGGAATTGTTGCAGTTCTAAGACGGCCGCTAATCGCCGCAGCAGGCGCCGGCGGTCGCGGGCTCCGGGTGGAGCTTCGTGATTTCGGAGGGGCCGCAGCCGCAGGTCGCGAGCCCGCCGCTGACTTCCGCCAGCGTGTTCAAGACGCCGCTGCAGTTGTAGACGGTCGCCTCGCCGTAGGTGAAGAAGGTCTCCCACGCCACGCCCTGCGGGTCGGCGATCCATTGCTTGTCCGATTGCGCGTAGCAGCAGATCGTCGCCCCCTCCTCGACCACCGGGCGCTCGGCGCGGGCGAGCCGATCGTAGACCTCGGCCAGTTCGCCTTCGTCCTCGGCCTGGATGCCGAGATGCGAGATGCCCGTACCATGGCCGGCACCGGTGCTGATCGCGAAATTGACCCGCGGGTCTTCGAGCATCCATTTCGCGTAATCGGGCTTCAAAACCGTCGATTCGGTCGCGAACAAGGTCGAATAGAAACGGACAGACTGCGCCAAATCGTCAACCGCGACGTGAACGTGAAACCGCTTCATCGGACTCTCCTTCAGTAAGGGCTTGGTCGGGGTTGCAGACGGGCATGCAAGAGGCGGCGCGGCCGCAACAGTTCTCGGTCAGATAGGCAAGGAGCTCGTTCATCGCGCCGTATTCGGCGGCATAGATCAGCTGGCGGCCGAGGCGCCGCTGCGTGACGAGCCCGGCATGCAGCAGCTGCTGCAGATGGAAGGACAGAGAAGACGGCGCGACACCGAGGTTCTCGGCGATCGTCCCGGCCGGCAGCCCGGCGGCGCCCCCGGTCACGAGCAGGCGGAACAACCCCAGCCTCGTGTCCTGGGCTAAGGCTCCAAGGGCGGCGACCGCCTTGTTCTGGTCCATTCCGGCACCCGATCATTTCGACAGATAAAGAAATATCGAATTCATGGTGCCGCTGTCAATCGATATTTCGACGAATATCGAAATTAACCTATCGCGAGAGCCTTCTTGCCCCTCTCCGCCCTTCAGGGCGGAGAGGGAGGGGCCCCGCGCCGTTAGGTGCGGGAGGGTGAGGTGGGCATCGGTCGGTGCACTGGAATCCCCCACCTCACCCCAACCCTCTCCGCGCCAGGGCGGAGAGGGAGTAAGTTTGCTCCCGGACTAGCTCGGATCGCCGGTGTCGGGCGTGAGGCCGGCGCTCCTGATGCCATGCACGGCGCAGATCTCGTCCTTGTCCGAGGTGTCGCCGCTGATCCCGACCGAGCCGATTATGTCGCTGCTCGCGTCGCGGATCAGCACGCCGCCGGGCACCGGCACGATGCGACCACCCGATGCCGCCATCAGTGCCTGCAGGAACACCGGGTTGGCGGCGGCGCGCGCGCCGAATTCGCGTCGTCCTGTGACGGGTTTGCTACAAGCCCACCAATTAAACCGCCGCTTTAACGCTTTACTAACCGCGAGTTCTGTTTCTGAGCGGCAGTGAATTGGATTCAGGGGGTTGCGTAATTCCAATGGCCACGCTCAACACCTATCAGAACGCCGTTGTCGACCGCTACAAGGCCGCCGACGGAACCACCGATTACGAGAAGGCCTGGTCCTATCTCGACCGCATCATGGGACGCGAGCTCGGCAAGGCCGGCGGCCTGCTGACCTTCAACGCGGTTCTGATTGCGGTGGCGATTGCGATGGGCCCGTGGTGGACCGTGATCTGTCCGGTCGTCGCCTCGCTCGTATTGCTGTTGCTGCTCGGTGTCGCGCGCGGCACGCCGTCCGAGATGACGTCGGCGCGCGACGACCTGATGGCCGCTTCGCGGACCGTCTGGCAGGGCATGTCGCTGATCGACATCTCGATCGTCATCTCGGCAATCGGGATCCTGGTCCTCGGCGTGCAGCGGCTCGTCTAATGCTGATCAAAAGCTGCCGGCGCGCTTGCCGGCGGCTCAGAACTCGGCGGAAAACCCACCGTCGACCGGGATTGTGGCGCCGGTTACGAAATCGGACGCCGGCCCGCTGAGAAACACCGCGACACCGGCCAGGTCGTCGGGCATGCCCCAACGCCCGGCCGGCGTCCGGTTCAGAATGCGCTCGTTGAGCCCGGGCACCTGGTGCCGTGCATCGCGCGTCAATTCGGTGTCGATCCAGCCCGGCAAGACCGCATTCACCTGAACATTGTCTTTCGCCCAGGCGGTGGCGAGCGATTTCGTCAACTGCACGATCGCGCCCTTGCTCGCCGAATAGGCCGCCGCGTAAGCCGCGCCGAAGATCGCCATCATCGACCCGATATTGATGATCTTGCCGCCGCCCTGGCGCTGCATGTGCGGATAGGCGGCCTGGCAGCAGACGAGGGCGCCGGTCAGGTTGGTGTCGAGCACGCGCTGCCATTCCTCGACGGCGTAGCTCTCGGGCGGCTTGCGGATCGACATTCCGGCATTGTTGACGAGGATGTCGAGCCGGCCGAAGCGCTCGGCGGCCTCGGCCACCATCGCGCGGCAGGATTGCGGGTCGGCGACATCGAGCGGCATGAAGGAGCTGAGGACGCCGAGCGCGGATAACTCCCCGACGGCCCTCTCGGACTTCTCGCGGTTGCGCGCGGCGACAACGACCGCCGCGCCGGCTGCAGCAAGCCCCTTTGCCATGCCGAGCCCGATCCCGCCATTGCCGCCGGTCACGATGGCGACCCGGCCGGACAGATCGAACAGGCTCATTGGGCTCTCCTGCGCCTTCGAAGGAAGCCTGGATAGTGCGGCAATAAAGCCTGGCGCGGCAACCTGCGCTGAAACAAAGAGCCCGGCACGGGGCCGGGCTCCTCAACAGGTCTCGATGCGATCTGCGGTCTAATAGCCGTAGTAGCTCCAGGGGCTGCCGTAATAGTTCCAGTAACCCCGGTCATCGCTTGACGAGCCGCTGTAGCGGTTCGAATAGCCGCGGTTCGAGTTGGAGTAATACTTCTTGTACAAGCCTGGCGGCATGCCGCGGCCCCGCCAACCTGTCTTATTGCCGTGGCTCCAGCCCGGCGGCGTCGAACCGCCGTTCCAACCGCTCCGCTGTCCCATCGTGAACCCGGACGGGTAGCCGCCGCTGAAGCTGGAGCCGCCACCACCGCCATGCCCCCCGCCATTTCCGTTGTCGCGCTTGGCGAAGGCAGGCGCCGTCAGGCCGATGCCGATCACAACACTCGCGATCAGCGCTGCCGCGGTAATGCCTCTAGCCATAACGCCACCTCCGGGAATCCTCACGTCGGTTGCAGAACACTCCCCATCCCTGGGCTGTTCCCGCTCAGCCCGGCCCGCGGCGGCGACGCTGCGGGTTAGCGGCGACAAACAGCGCATTCGGCACCTACAATATGGCCTTGCCAGGTCGGGACTCCACTGATCGGCGCCTGAGCTGCCGATGGCCCGCGGGCCTAAGCCCGGAAGACAACCTGTAGAGGGATCCGCAGGGTTACGTGCGACGGCGAACATTCTTCCAGACCCTGGCCGCTTTTGCGCTCGGCATGACAAGCCCCGCGCGCGCCGAGCCTCGGGCGGTCATCGTCTTCGCGGCGGCCAGTCTGAAGAACGCACTCGATGCAATCGATGAAGAATGGCATCGCGAGATCGGCAAATCTGTGACGGCCGCTTATGCCGCGAGTTCGACCTTGGCAAAGCAGATCGAGAATGGCGCGCCGGCCGATCTGTTCATCTCGGCCGACCCCGAATGGATGGACTATTTGGAGCAACGCAAGCAGATAAGACCCGGAAGTCGCAGCAATCTGCTCGGTAACTCGCTGGTGCTGGTCTCCCCGGCCGGCAGCACGGTCCCGCTGACGATCGCGCCCGGTTTCCCCTTGGCCACGGCGCTTGGCGATGGCAGGCTCGCGATGGCCGATCCAGCCGCCGTCCCCGCGGGGATGTACGGGAAGGCGGCGCTGGAAAAACTCGGCGTCTGGCCGAGCGTTGCGAACCGCATCGCTGCCGCCGAGAATGTCCGCGCCGCGCTGCTTTTGGTGGGACGCGGCGAAGCGCCGCTCGGCATCGTCTACGGGACGGATGCCGCGATCGAACCGCGCGTCCGGATTATCGCGACCTTCCCGCCCGACACGCACCCACCGATCGTCTATCCAATCGCGCTGACGGCCTCTTCCGAAAATCCCAATGCTCCCGCTCTGCTGGCCTATCTGCACGGCGCCGCCGCACGAGCGCAATTTCAGAAGGCGGGGTTCACCGTGCTCGACGGAACGCGGTGAGCTGGGTTCTCGCCTTTTCGCCCGAGGAGCTGACGGCGATCCGGCTGTCCTTGCGGGTCGCGTTCTGGGCGATGCTCGGCAGCCTGCCGGTCGGCATCGCGGTCGCCTTGTTGTTGTCGCGCGGACAGTTCTGGGGAAAGTCGCTGCTCAATGTCATCGTGCATCTGCCGCTCGTCATCCCGCCGGTCGTCACCGGCTATATCCTGCTGCTGTTGTTCGGCCGGAGAGGATTGATTGGCGAATTTTTCGCCGACCGGCTGGGCATCGTCTTCGCGTTCCGCTGGACCGGCGCGGCGCTCGCCTGCGCAGTCATGGGCTTCCCGCTCTTGGTGCGCTCGATCCGGCTGTCGCTGGACGCCATCGACCGCCGCCTCGAAGACGCCGCGGGGACGCTTGGCGCGAACGCGATGTGGATTTTCGTCACGATCACGCTGCCGTTGATCCTGCCGGGCATCCTCGCCGGGATGATCCTGTCCTTTGCCCGGGCACTCGGTGAATTCGGCGCGACGATCACCTTTGTCTCGAACATTCCCGGCGAGACCCAGACATTGCCGACCGCGATCTACATGCTGATCCAAGTGCCGGGCGGCGATCTCGCGGCATTGCGACTGACGCTCGTCTCGATCGCGATCTCGATGCTGGCATTGTTCGCCTCCGAGGCGTTGATCGAGCGCGCCACGCGGCGCGTCCAGGGGCTGTAGCGGGTGGTGCGATGCTGAGCGTTGCCGTCCAGCACCGCCTCGGCGATTTCCTTCTCGACGCCGCTTTCGAGAGCGGCGCCGGCCTAACCGCGCTGTTCGGCCGCTCGGGATCGGGCAAGACCTCGCTGGTCAATGCGATCGCCGGACTGATCCGCCCGGAGCGCGGCCGCATCCTTGTCGATGGCGCGGTGCTGACCGACACAGCGCGCCGCGTGTTCGTGCCGGCGCGGCAACGCAAGATCGGCTACGTCTTCCAGGAGGGAAGGCTCTTCCCGCATCTGACGGTGCGGCAGAACTTGCTGTATGGCCGTTGGTTCGCTTCCCGGCGCGGACAGGCCGGCGAGGTCGAGCATGTCATCGACTTGCTCGGCATCGCCGAGTTGCTCGCCCGCAGGCCGGCCAATCTGTCGGGCGGTGAGAAGCAGCGCGTCGCGATCGGCCGCGCTTTGTTGGCGCAGCCGCGCCTGCTTGTCATGGATGAGCCCCTGGCCTCGCTCGACGAAGCGCGCAAGACCGAGATCCTTCCCTATATCGAGCGGCTGCGCGACGAATTCGCGATCCCGATCGTCTATGTGAGCCACGCGATCGCTGAAGTGACGCGGCTCGCGACGACGATGGTCGTCATGTCGGAAGGGCGGGTCGCCGCGGTCGGCCCGACCGCCGAGATCATGAGCCGCATCGGCCTCTTTCCTCTGACCGGGCAGGCCGAGGCCGGCGCCATTCTTTCGACCCGAGTTGCCGAGCACGACACGAGGTTCGGCTTGACCACGTTGCGCACCGCAGCCGGCGACCTGCGCGTGCCTTATATGGACCTGCGGCTCGGCGCTCAATTACGAGTGCGCATTCGCGCCCGCGACGTGATGATCGCATTGCAGCCGCCGCAGGGGTTGAGCGCGCTCAACATTCTGCCAGGCACGGTCGCCGAGATCGGCGAAACAGACGGCCCCAGCGTCGACATGCGGCTTGATTGCGCCGGCCAGCCGCTAATCGCGCGGTTGACCCGGCGCTCGGTCGAAAGCCTCGGCCTCGTGCCGGGCCGGCGAGTCTACGCCGTGATCAAGAGCATCGCCTTCGATCACCAGGCCTTTGGCGGCGCAGCACCAGGAACACCGGGCGCGGACGCTGACACAAGGCACGGCTGAGCGGATCAGTCGACCTTCAAGAGCTCGACATCGAAGATCAGCGTTGCGTTCGGCGGGATGACGCCGCCGGCGCCACGCGCGCCATAGCCGAGCTCGGGCGGGATGACGAGGGTGCGCTTGCCGCCCACCTTCATGCCGGCGACGCCCTGGTCCCAACCCTTGATGACTTGGCCGCCGCCGAGCGTGAAGCCGAAGGGCTCGCCGCGGTCGAGCGAGCTGTCGAACTTCTTGCCCTTCTCGCCGTGGTTGTCGAGCCAGCCGGT